>CAJJDJ010000207.1 GCA_905182825.1 Thiotrichaceae bacterium UBA7359 | reverse complement strand
CGGTATGGTTTTGGCATGACGCTTTACATGCTCGAGAACTGGCTGTTAAACGATCACGTCGTTATTGCGATGATATTAATTATCAGTTTCTAGATGAGACTGTGGTCATGATATCTATAAAGCTCGGTCGTGATTTTTCTGGAAATTTTGCATTTCACCGTTATTATAATTTCGAATTCAGCACAGATGGCAAAAATCGTTTTAATGGGACAGCACACCTGATAAAGAATCACCTCCAATCAATACAGCTTGATCATCCTGATGGTATAATTCTTGAATCAAATTTAAATAACAAAGATTAAATCAACGAGGAAATAAATGATGCCTTCTTTTGATGTTGTATCTGAAATTAATCAACAAGAACTTACTAATGCGGTGGATCAAGCGAACCGAGAGATAAGTAATCGCTTCGATTTCAAAGGAACTGACTCGAAGATTGAGTTGATTAAGAACAGCTTAACCATCATTTCTTCATCTGAGTTTCAAGTGAAACAGATTCATGACATTCTTGAAACAAAAATAGTGAAACGTAAAATTGATGTTCGTTGTCTAAAATACGGTGACATTGTTGAAAATAATAAAGAAGCACAACAGTTCGTTGAAATAAAAAAAGGAGTTGATACTGAACTTGCCAGAAAAATTGTAAAAAGAATAAAAAGCAGTAAATTAAAAGTTCAGGCAGCGATTCAAGGTGACCAAGTTCGTCTTACTGGGAAAAAGCGTGATGATTTACAACAAACAATTGCAGCGCTTAAAGAAGAAAAATTTGAAATTCCTTTACAATATATAAATTTTCGGGACTAAATTTAAAACCGATGTCACTTGTATTCGACTTACATACACACTCAACTGCTTCTGATGGCATATTATCACCCGAGTTATTAGTTAGAAAAGCTAGTACTCTAGGAATTAACACACTAGCGTTAACCGACCATGATACTGTTTCAGGGTTGGCTGCAGCACAAAGTGCTGCAAAAAAATATAATGTGACACTCATTAATGGTATTGAGTTGTCATGTTTATGGAATAATAAGACAATTCATATTGTTGGATTAAATATAAAAGCTGACAGCAAAACCATCATAGATTCAACTGTACATCTTAATTATCTCCGCGAACAACGCGCAATTAAGATAGGCGAAAAACTCGAGAAAGTGGGAATATATAATGCATATGAGAACGCCAAAAGAATTGCTGCTGGTGGCACAATCACGCGCCAACATTTTTCAACATTTCTCATCAAAAATGGTAATGCCAAAAATCAGTCCGATGTATTCAAACGTTACCTAGTCAATAACAAACCGGGCTATGCTTCAGTGTCATGGCCTAGCCTCGAAAAAACAATTACTCATATTAATGCAGCTGGCGGTGTTCCCGTCATTGCACATCCATTACGTTATAAAATGACAGCAACTAAATTGCGAAATTTAATAAACGACTTCAAAGAGCTTGGTGGTAAAGCTCTTGAAGTTGTTACCGGACATAATCACTCATCTGAGATTGAATTAGCATCAAATTATGCCAAACGTTACAATATGGCAGCATCAGTTGGCTCTGACTTTCATAACGAAAATACAACCTGGAGTCAGTTAGGACGACTTGCTAAGCTACCTGATGGAGTCACACCTGTATGGGAGTTGTGGTAGAACAGCTTAGTCGATTGTTGCTAGAGTCAATAATGGACTCCGGATCAGAAAATCAACACATGTGACTCGAAAAGATGAGGTGTATTATTTCAAGCCATCAAATCTAAGTTATGCTTACGTCAAACAAACTATCTAACAAGTATTATCAAATCTTGCCATCCAAACCCATCTGATAATATTTATGTATTATCTCTTCTTGATTTTCCAGCAACCAATCTATATCCGGCTCATTATTCATAGCCTTATGGATTGCTAGAGCAGTAGCCTTACGATGTATATCGAATAATATTTTATGATCAAGGTCATCAGTTTTTGCAACTATAGGATTCAACCAGACAGAAACAATAATTCCTAAATCATTTGCTTTTTCTTTTGGAATGTCACCACTTCTGACAGCATCAAGTACGCCATTTGCTATTGCACCTTGTACTGTCCCCATCAATATATTCGTATATCGTTCTTTATTAACAGTAACTTTACTCACCATTAAGGTTGCAGGTTTAACCATAATATCGGTATTCATGATTGCTAATACTCGTGAATGTCCTTTTACCTGATCTCCAATCAAATTTGCAAAAGCATTACCAACAGGTCCATCAAGTTCACCAATAACAACCTCTGGCTCCGCAGCTGTTCCAGGTGGGCCACCCGCAACTAACGCTTCGCCTACACGCATAACAATACGTTCACTCATTTAAAAAGCTCCTTTTTAAAATTAATTTCATTTGAAGTTCATAGCTCTGTGAAACATATTCTGCTTCATTTATAGACCATAGATTGTAAGCTCTGTTACTTATTAATAATAGAAAAATTTAAGACGGCGGACTCCATTTTACTCACATAAACAGAATTTATAGCTAGAATAAATCAAGCAATAATACAGTATAAGAAAAATGCCATCTATCGTGTAGTCAAGATTACAAATTCAAGATGTGAAAATTTCAAGCCGAATACTTCAATTATAATTATATAGTAACAACAATTTTATTTATTAAACCTAAGGAAAAACCTTAACCTGAAACTTTATACTGACCCATGAGACCATCAAGAAAACCACCATGTCATCTGAAAATAATATTCGAAGGAATGCAATTATC
>CAJJDJ010000206.1 GCA_905182825.1 Thiotrichaceae bacterium UBA7359 | reverse complement strand
GCGCCACCGAAACCGTCATCAACACGTAAGTGTTATTTTGTCGGTGAATCTAAAGCGATTGATACGCCAGTCTGGAACAAAGATGATATTCCAGCGGGTACTCAAATCGAAGGACCGGGTATTGTGGCATCTGATGTTACTACTTACCTGATAGAGAAAGGTTGGAATTATGTATCTGCCGAGCAGGGAGCTGTTTGGTTCCTGCGCGACGAAGTAAAGAAATAACGAGGTAATAAAACTATGAACGATAAACTTAGTGCAGAAGCTGTTCTTGAAGATCAGGAATTAATTAAAAAATTTCTAAAGGAAACGACTTTATTTCTCGGACCAGATCAAGAAATTATGCAATCGCATGACATCATGCCGATTACAGATTACGAAGCAGAGGCCGTAAAGAAATTTAATGACCCGCATCAGATGTCATCCATACGTGACCGTATGCAATCTGCTTGCGACGAAAGTTATGAAATGCTCGAGCAAATGGGAGCAGCTCCAGGTGCAAAATGGGGTGATGTCATCACTGGTATCTACTCAGCCTCGGGCGATTTAACCATTGGTAGTGCAGGTGGTGTTCTTATCTTTAATGTAGTGGTTCACCACCCGATTAAATTTATCATTAAGAACTGGATTGATGAACACACTGTTGGTTTGAAACAAGGTGATGGGTTTATTCACAATGATTCGCGTTACGGTAATGTACATAATACCGACCAAAGTATGATTATGCCTATCTTTCATGAAGGTGAATTGATTGCATGGGTTGCTTCTACAGTACATGAAGGTGAGAACGGCGCTATCGAGCCAGGTGGAATGCCATCAATGGCAGAAACACCGTTTGATGAAGGTCTGAAAATGTCGCCTTTCAGAGTAGTAGAGAATTATGAAATCAAAAGAGATTTACTAACCTTTTTACAGAATTCAGTACGTGAACCAAAATTGCAATATGAAGATATGAAGGTCAAACTCTTCGCTTGTATGCGACTTGAAAAGCGCTTAAGAGAAATATTAGCAATAGATGGCCCTCAAGCATTAGCTGCATGTTTGCGTAGTACCAATGACAATGTTATGGAAGAAGTACGTCGTCGTATTAAAGAATGGCCTGATATGACCGTGCGCACCTACTGTACGATGGACAGTACGCTACGTGAAAATGCATTAATTAAATTAAACTGTACCTTGACCAAAAAAGGTGACCGTTTAATATTCGATTTGAGGGGATCAAGTCCAGAGATTACTAACCGTGCAATCAATACTGCTATACCTGGTTGTAAAGGTATGATGTCTCAAGCGTTCTTGAATCATATCTGGCCAGATTTGCCACGTGGACAAGCAGGTTTTGCCCCTATTGAAGTAATTACACCACCGTATTCTATTGTTAATGCGAGTGTCGATGCGCCAAATTCTCAGAGTCTAATGTCTATCTTTTTATCGTTCACTGTTGCACAACAAGCGACTGCGAAATTTCTATATAGTGTTCCGGTTAAATACACACGTGTATTAGCGCCTTGGTTTAATATGATCTGTACTTATATTTGGGGTGGTATTAGCCAACATGGCGAGATGCTCGGTAACCTCTGCGCAGATTTAAATGGTATGGGCGGAGGTGCACGTATGGATATGGATGGTGAGCATGCTTGCGCACCTATCTTTGCATCCATGGCAGATATTGGTGAGCAAGAGATGAACGAAGAAGACGTACCATTTTTGCAGTTAGTATCGAAAAAAATGACAACCAATACACAAGCACCTGGTAAGTATCGAGGCGGTATGGGTTATACACAAATGGTTGCGACCAAAGATAGTGATCAGTGGGGGTTTATGACTACCTGTGTTGGTTCGAAAGTTCCATCACTATCAGGACTATTTGGTGGCTATGCACCTGGTGCATATCCATTATGTAAAGTAACAGGCGTAGATGTTTATGAAGAGATGCTTAAAAATCCAGATAAATTTAAACATTCAATAGAAGAAACAATGAATGAACGTCCCTATGAAGATGCTAATTATACCTCTCATCATATGGGCATGGGTTTTTCTATCTCAAAACGTGGCGAGCTATATATGATCTCTCAAGGTTGTGGGGGTGGCTACGGTGATCCATTGGAACGTGAGCCTGACTTAGTTATTAAAGATATCGAAGAACGATTGACGACTGCTGAATGGGCAAAGAAGCTTTATAAAGTTGAGTTTGATGAAGAGACATTGGTCGTTGATGAAGAAGGCACTAAAAAACTACGTGCTGCATACAGAGAACAACGTAAGAAACAAGGTGTGCCGTATGCTGAGTTTGTGAAGAAACATGTGAAAGATGTGCCACCTAAAGATATTCCGTTTTATGGTTCATGGAATAGCGATCTGAGTACAGTTTATGCGGGTAGCCCTGATGATAAACGAGATCCTAACAATCCAGGACCAGTTTATTTTGAACATCCTAAAGACGTTGAAATTAGAAAACTAGAGGAAGAGCTCGAAGCCGTTAGAAAAGTAGCCGGTGTAGAAGCTAAGGATAAACGTACCTAAGTATGGCGATAGATTTAGTTAAGTATTTATCTGCTGGAGAGGGAACTCCAAAACTCTGGATTGATTTTAATGCCTATACCAAGAAATTGTTATTGGCAGAAGGAGAAAACCCATGGACAAACCCAGCGGCTTATATGTCTTTTTATGGGCAGGCTCATGGTTTAGTTAATGCAGATGTCGTTGTCATGGATATATGGGATCTTTTTCATCACTGGATGCTGGAAGATGAAGAAGCGATTCCATCGATGGCAGGTAAGAAGCGTATTACAGTTGCTGCTAAAGCAATGTTAGAAGCATATGCACCACGTGAATTACTAGCAGAAGTCTTAACGGCTATAAGTAACAATTACGGTGATTCAGTGCCTATCGTATTAGTGATTCCCTCACCACGTTCTCTGCTCATTAAAGCTAATAAAGCAGCTAATATTGTCGATGTAGAACCGGAAGAAGCGCACATAGACACTGCATCAATGTATGTTGCGGACTACCTAAGATACTTTAGTGAAGTAAATCTCTCTGGTGTTTTATTGAGAGAAGATCCGAAATCTATGCCCGAGAGTGCTGAAGAGTTATCTTGGTATCAACCTCTGTATAATGTTGCCAAACATTATCGTTGGTCAGTTGGTATACATTTGCCATTTTCAGATACTGGTTTTAATGTTCCAGATGATGTTGACTTTTCAATTGTTCCGTCTACTTGTTCAGTGGCTGATAGTTCATGTGGTAAAGATATTTCTAAAGCATTATGGGAATCGAAGAGCAGTAATTGTTTAGCAGGGAATGGCTTTAATTATTTAACGATTCCAGAAGAAATAACACCTGAGTTAGTTCTTGACACACTTTCGAACTTAAGAGCTTAGTGCCGAAAGCAAGTTTTTTTCGGGGGTTAAAATGCGTATTATCGATTTTCTCGAACATAGTCCCGCTTTTAGTAATGGTGATGCTCAATTTATCGACATCAATAATGACCTCTCACTAAACTATCGAGAAATGTTTGATATTGCACAACATGTTGCTGTGCAATTAAAAGAAAAAGGCGTTCAAGAGCAAGATGTTATTGCGACCTATGCACCAAATTCTATTGCAACTTATTGCTGTATATTTGCTATATCTGAGATAGGTGCAATATGGCTGCCACTCAATGTTCGAAATACCTTTGAAGCAAATTTAAAATTACTCAAAAAATCTAATGCAAGATTACTCTTTGTTGACTTAGATATTCTTGATGCTAATCATCAACTTGTCGAACAATACAAAGATGAAAATTGTTTACCATTTACGGGTAAGGAAATAGCAGGGATTGACATCCAAAATTTTAAAAATAAATTTATTAAAGAAGCTGAAGAAAAACTAATAAGGGAAAATGATCCTGAATTAATAAGCTTATTTCCAACAGGTGGAACGACGGGTGATTCTAAATTAGCGGAGTGGAGTTATTTAACCTGGCAGTCTATGGTGTCGATTCAGATTGAATTAATGCCTGAACCGGATATTACTCCCTCTTATCTTGTTAGCGCTCCAATGACACATGCAGCCGGGGTAGCATCATTTGCGCCTATATTACAAGGTTCAAATATCATAGTAATGGAAGGTATGATTCCAGACGTTATATTGTCTATTATCGAAAAATATAAAATCACGCACTTATTTTTGCCTCCGACCGCGATCTATATGTTATTAGCATATAAGGGTGTTAAAAATTATGATTATTCAAGTTTACGTTACTTTTGGTATGCCGCTGCACCAATGTCAGTAGAGAAACTTAAAGAGGCTATTGATGTTTTTGGTCCCGTGATGGTTCAAACTTATGGGCAGGCAGAGTCACCAATGGTTTGTACCTTTCTATCTGCTAAAGATCATGTTGATGCGGTTGGAATGGATGATTTTTACAAGATTCGTTCCTGTGGTAAAATTGCACCACAAATTGAAGTGGTTATTTTGGATGATGATGCCAATATTCTTCCTCTCGGGAAAGAAGGTGAAATTGCTGTTAAAGGTGATTTATTAATGCGTTGTTACTTTAATGACCCAGAAGCAACAAATGAAATACGTGTAAATGGTTGGCAGAAAACGGGCGATGTTGGCGTCTTCGATAATGAAGGATATTTAACGATAGTTGATCGTAAACGCGACATGATTATATCGGGTGGTTTTAATGTTTATCCAGGAGAGATTGAACAACTTATTTGGGGGCACCCGTCAATAAAAGACTGTTGTGTTATAGGTATCCCAGATGAAAAATGGGGTGAGCAAGTAACAGCTGTAGTTGAGTTAAAAGATCCAAACGATAAACTAGATACACAAGAAATTATTGCACTTTGTAAACAGAAGTTAGGTAGTGTTAAGTCACCTAAAGAAATATTGATTTGGAATGAACTACCACGTAGCCCAGTAGGTAAGGTATTAAAAAAAGAAGTCCGTAAATATTTTTGGGACAAAGTTGGTCGTAAAATATAGATTCAAATTTTTATTTTTCACATTTTAATCCACAGTTCTAGATGAAGAGGGTAGCTCAATGGAGATTAGTATAGTTGGTGCACACAACACTCAGTTTGGTGCATTTGTTAAACGTGATAGAGAAACAGGCAAAGTAGAAGATTTAAAATCATTTTATGAACTGATAGTAGAAGCGGGCGCCGGTGCGATTGCCGATGCCGGTCTAGAAGCAAAGGATATTGATGCTATTTGGTTGGGATCATGTTCACCTTCATTGTTCGTCAACCAGGAACATGTTGGCCCACTAGCCCTAGAAATAGACCCTCAGGGTTTACTTTATAAGCCGACAACAAGAACAGAAGGGGCTTGTGCAACATCTTCAATAGCTATTTATAACGCAGCCTATGCTGTTGCTAGTGGACGATTTAAAAATGTACTCGCTCTTGGTGTGGAGAAGATGAGTCTGCTTGATACGAAGGCTGTGACGCATGCATTGGCGTGCAGTTCATATTGGCCGGATGAAGGTTCTATCGGCGTTACTTTTCCAGGGTTATTTGGAGAACTTGCCAAGGCATATCAAGCAAAGCATGGTCTGAGTGACGAAAAACTGCGTACTATGTTTGCCCATGTCGCCGCGCAAAATTATCGTAATGGTATTCAAAATCCCTTGGCTCACTTTGGGCCGGGTAGTTTGCCCGATAAAAAACAACTGATCACTGCAAAAGCAATTCTTGATTTACCTGAAACAGGTAAAGGTAGTAATCCATTGATTGCTCCGCCGTTACGATTGCATGATTGTTCATTAATCTCGGATGGCGCAGCAGCTGTTGTACTTACATCAACTGATAATGCTAAAGCAAACTTTAAACATGCTGTTGAACTTTCTGGAATAGGACATGTGACTCAACGGATGATGATGAGTGAACGTAAAGAGACACTGCATGAACTACAAGCAGCGAAACATGGTGTGCAACAAGCTTGTGCTGAGGCAGGAGTGCGTGTGACAGATATTGACATGGCTGAAGTTCATGATTGTTTTACTATTAATCAAATGCTCTGTGTAGAAGCAATGGGTTTATCAGAACAAGGTCGTGCGGGATATGATTTTATGGAAGGTAAATATGATGTTGATAGTGAGTGCCCAATAAATCTTTCAGGTGGACTTAAATCTAAAGGACATCCCGTTGGTGCAACAGGTGCATCGATGCATGCACTTATGTATAAACAATTAACGGGCACACCTATTGGAGTAGCTGCAAAAGGACAGCCGGAACTCGCAATGACAGTTAATGTTGGCGGCTCAGGTGTTACAAATTGTGTTTCTGTTTTGCGTCGAATTCAGTGAAAGTTAACAGGATTATAAAACTAATGAGAGGTATTCAATGAAGGCAGCTGCATTCAAAACCATGGGCCCAGCAGATGAGGTGTTGGAGATTATGGAACTTGACCAACCTACGCCAACCCATGGAGAGGTACTCGTTCGTCTAAATTGTTCAGCGGTAAATCCTTCAGATGTAAAAAAACGTAATGGGGCTTTTCCTGAACTATTAAAAGATGGATTTATTATTCCTCATAGTGATGGAGCTGGGATTATTGAAGAGGTTGGACGTGGTGTTCCGTCATCAAGAATTGGTGAGCGAGTATGGGTCTATGAAGCTCAGTATGGTCGACGTTTTGGTACCGCTGCGGAATATGTCACGGTCGATTCGAATCGTGCAGTTTGGCTACCCGACAATGTTGATTTTGAGGTGGGTGCCTGCATGGGTATACCGGCAATGACTGCACATCGCTGTGTTTTTGCTGATGGACTAGTCGATGGACAAACTCTTCTCGTGACGGGTGGTGCGGGGAGAGTCGGTCATTATGCTATTCAATGGGCAAAATATGCCGGTGCAACAGTCATCGCGACTGCCAGTAATCCTGCAGCAGAAGCGCATTGTTATGCTGCTGGTGCCGATGCTGTTTGTTCTCATCAAGGAGAAGATTTACTGAGTACCGTAGCTGATTTAACTGACGGTAATGGGGTGGAACGTATTGTCGATGGAGAGTTTGGTGGTAATCTGCCTGTATTACTCGATGTCGCCGCTACGAGTGCAACGATAGCAACCTATGCCTCAATGCAAGTGGCGGAACCTACATTACCTTTTAGAAGAATGTTGTTTCAGGATTTAACTATACGCATGGTCCTAGTCTATGCAATGCCCGAGACAGCAAAGAACGATGCAATTGAAGACATCACCGATCTTCTAGATGGAAAAATGTTACAACATCGAATTGCTTACCGAGAGAGTCTAGAGAATATTGCCTCTGCACATCAGAAGATCGAGCAAGCTGGTTTTTACGGGGTAGTGCTTGTTGATATTGATTAATATATCAATTTAGAAATGTGTTTACTTTAGATTAGGAGATATAATTTGGATTTGCTGTGAAGTTTAAAATAGAACAGAATTGAAAATTCTCATTATTTTGTTTTAATGAGGATTCTTTAACTTATATTTTTTCATCTTACGATATAAAGTTCCCTTCGCTATACCTAAGTTTTTTGCAGTTTGTGTGATGTTTCCATTAAATTCAACAATTGCATTCTCAATTGTTTGTTGTTCAGCAATATCTAGATTTGATACTGCCTGGTAGGCTTGGTCTTGGTTAAGTGGTGGTGCTGCATTAATAAGTGGTTGACCCGGTTTATATCCCGCAGGTAAATCCAAAGTGGTTAGATTTTGATTTGCAGACATGTAACACATACATTCAATCACATTGACTAGTTCTCTAATATTGCCAGGCCATTCTCTATTTTTTAGTGCTGTAATCAAAGAAGCAGAAATTCGTTTAGGTATAATATCTTCAGCAGCTCGTGTTTTTTTTAAAACAAGTTGCGCAATTTCTTCGATATCATCTGTTCGTTTTGATAAAGGATCAAGCCCGATGGCAACTGTCGATAAACGAAAATATAAATCTTTTCTAAAACGACCTTCAGAGACTTCTCGTTTGAGATAGCTATTTGTTGCAGCAATAAGTCTAAAATCAACGGGAATAGGAGCGATAGCACCAACACGGTGTATTTTTTTTTCTTGTAGTACTCTAAGAAAAATAGGTTGAAGATCAAATGGCATTTCACTAATCTCATCTAGAAACAATGTTCCACCGTTAGCAGCTTCAATTTTGCCCATCATGCCGCCTCTTTTTGCTCCGGTGAATGCTCCTTCGACATGGCCAAACAATTCACTGCTTAAAATATCTCTGGTGAAGGCACCACAGTTTAAGTCAATGAATGGACCATTAGAGAATTTACTCGATTCATGTATCGCTCGGGCAAACATTTCTTTCCCTACACCGGTATCACCTAATAATAATACAGGCAGTGGCGTATTAGCCGCTTTACGAGCTTTTTCTATACTGGCTTTAATTGATGAGCTTTGCCCAAATATCTTTTCAAAAGGTTCCGTTTGTGATTTAACGTTAATCGCTGTGATATTATTAGATGCATTTTGTTGTTTTTGGAAGCGCTTGCTTGATGGCAGATCTATCTTAAAACCTATAATTTCATTCTTATCCTTAATAGGTTCAATCCAGTCATCTAGAAGCCATAGTCCTGCATCATGAGGGTAGATAATTTCGTCTCCACC
>CAJJDJ010000205.1 GCA_905182825.1 Thiotrichaceae bacterium UBA7359 | reverse complement strand
CCGAGGTACACGGTTTTGCAAACCGCTGCATAACCACTCTGCCACTCAGCCAGAGTTACTATTATACTTATATCATCTCCTGTAAAACACAAAACCCCGAAAATAACGGGGCTTCCATAACTTGGAGCGGGAAACGAGATTCGAACTCGCGACATCCTCGTTGGCAACGAGGTGCTCTACCACTGAGCTATTCCCGCAAAGGACGCATATTGTAACTTCGACTTTTAAAGTGTCAATCAAATTACCAATTTATTCTTTTAATTGTGGCCAAGCTGCCATTAAATACTGAATCATAGATATTAACGTTAGAATTGCTGCAAAATAAAGTAGAATTAGACCTATTTGATATACAGGCATACCAAAGACAGGCACTCTGAATACTAAAAATCCCAATGCGAGCATTTGGGCTATTGTTTTTATTTTGCCTAAAATTGAAACAGCAACCATATTTCTCGCGCCAATTTCAGCCATCCATTCCCGTAATGCCGAAACAGTAATCTCACGTCCAATAATAATCGCTGCAGGTAATGCCAAATTTGTAGTCGGATTTTGCTGGACCACTAAAACCAATACAACAGCAACCATCAACTTATCTGCAACTGGATCTAAAAAGGCTCCTAATGAGGATGTCTGATTTAATTTTCTCGCCAAGTAGCCATCTAATATATCAGTCAGTGCTGCCAAGGCAAAGACAAGGCATGCGAAATAATTATTCCAACTTGATGATGAATAAAACACGAGCACAAAAACGGGTATTAATAATATCCGTAGTAATGTTAATTGATTAGGTATATTCATAAAATATTGTGGAAATTTTCGTATATTTTCTGAGCAAGATTTTTATTAATTCCTTGCACATTTGCTAAATCGTCTATTCCAGCCTTAGCAATACCTTGCATTCCACCGAAGTGTTTTATCAAACTTTGTCTGCGTTTGTTTCCTATTCCTTCGATATCTTCAAGAGTAGAACTGTTACGCGTTTTTTTTCTACGTTGTCGGTGTGCAGTTATCGCGAAACGATGTGCTTCATCTCGAATATGTTGTATCAAATGTAACGCCGGAGATGAACTGTCACAGTCTACCGTTTTTTTTTCGAGTGCGAGAATTAGGTTTTCCAATCCAGGTTTTCTTGTCGTTCCTTTCGCAACACCTAATATGGGGATATGTAAAATTTGTAGCTCATCAAGTTCTTTTTTTGCCACGCTAATTTGACCTTTACCACCGTCAATTAAAATAATATCCGGTAGTTTTGCCTCTTCTTTGATAAGTCGTGTGTAACGGCGCCTGACAACTTGACTCATTGCCGCATAATCATCACCTTTAGTGATATTTTTTATATTAAATTGCCGGTATTGAGAGTTTATGGGTCCTTCAGGGCCAAAAACAACGCATGATCCTACCGTGGACTCACCCTGCGTATGACTAATGTCAAAACATTCCATACGCTCTATTGGCTTTTTGAATGAGAGCAATTCCTTTAACGCTTCAAAGCGTTTCTGTTGGTTCTTATTCCTTGCCAATTGATGTGTCAGTGTTAAATTAGCATTTTCTTGTGCCATACTCAGCCATTTTGCACGTTCGCCTCTCACTTTAAATTTTAGCTTTATTTTTCTTCCGGCTTTTTCGGAAATAACCTCTTCTATTATTTCAAAATCGTCAACCTCGTGACTAATTAATATTTCAGAGGGTATTTTTTGCTGTGTATTTTGATTTAAATAAAATTGACTTAAAAATGCACTCACTAACTCTGCTTCTGCTTGTTTAGCAATATTTTGTGGATAATAACTACGGCTACCCAAATTTAATCCGGAACGAATAATGACTAACTGAATACAAGCATGGCTCCCATTTGTTGCGCAAGCAACAATATCAAGATCGCCAGCATCTGTGCTGATGTGCTGTTTTTCCTGAACATCACGTAAGGAACGTATTTGGTCACGCAATCTTGCTGCAACCTCGAATTCCAATGCCTCGGAAGCTTTTTGCATCGGCTCATTTAAAGATTTAATGACCTCATCATTTTTTCCTTCAAGAAATAATGTCGCATGCTTTATGTCACGTGAATAGTCTTCTTTTGAAACTATATCAACACATGGTGCTGAACAACGTTTAATTTGGTATTGTAAACAAGGTCGAGAACGATTCGCAAAGACACTATCTTCACAAGAACGAATCAAAAACAATTTCTGTAATAGATTCAGTGTGCGTTTGACTGAACCAGCCCCAGGATATGGGCCAAAATACTTCCCATTACCCTTCAAAGCACCACGATGATATCGAAAATGAGGATAATCATGATCACTTGACAAATAAAGATAAGGATAACTCTTGTCATCTCGAAATAAGATGTTGTAACGAGGTTTATAGCTTTTGATTAGATTATTTTCTAATATCAAAGCTTCATTTTCAGTATGTGTAACGGTCACCTCTATGTTTTCAACTTGTTTGATCATTACTTGAGTTTTCGGCGAATCAGTTTTGCTTGAGACAAAATAACTCGAAACCCGCTTTTTTAGATTTTTTGCTTTGCCAACATAGATAACTTGACCTTGAACATCCTGCATACAATAAACCCCAGGCAAGCTAGTTAATGTTTTAAGATATATTTTTGTATCAAACGACATTAGAATTTAAGTCTATCTGTGATTTTATAAGGATAAAAATATCGCTAAACATTTCTTCAGTCAATCGTCTAGTATTTGTGTTATATCTACTGCAATGATAAGAATCTACAATAGTGTGCCCATCATCTAGTGAGTAACTTATTCCATGTTTAAATGGATAAGTAGACTGTTTTAAACTTAGAGCTTTTAACACTGCTTTATGAGAAATCAAACCCAAACATAAGATAACTGCTTTTTTGTCTGTTGACTTCAATTCTTCAACTAGATATGAATTACATGTAGTAATCTCATCACCTGTTGGTTTGTTCTCAGGTGGCAAACATTTTACCGCGTTAGTTATTTGACAATCCTTTAGTTTCATCCCATCTTTCAAATGAGTGGAAACTTCTTTGTTACTGAACCCATGTTCATAAAGCATCTTATAAAGAATTATTCCGGCATGATCACCAGTAAATGGCCTTCCTGTAGCATTAGCACCATGTAATCCAGGAGCTAAACCAACGATGAGTAATTTTGGGTTTTTAACCCCAAAAGAGGAAACTGGCCGTGAGTGATAGTGAGCAAATTTCAAACGAATTTTTATTAGAAAGTCACTTAACCTTGGACATGCAGTACAATTTGGATCAAATACGGATGAGTTTTCTGACATAGCATTAATATTACGTTAACAATCAGAATTTATCGAACTCTCTAGATTTTTAGTTCCGGATATTATCAGAGCAGCAATTAAATATGACTTCATGAAGACAATGTCATTAATCCTAACTTGAAAATATATGATTACCCATTGATTCGCACTCAAAATACAATTGATCTTGTAAAGTAAGTTAATAGCTGTCCCGGGGGCTGAACATCATGAAGACATCCTGCTCGGTTTTATACAGCATACGAGACACTCAATATTCTTGCGTTAGAACCCAGCAACAATGTGAAAACGACCATAAATGTTCAGATAACATTATAATTAAAGACTAAAACTTCTATTATTCATAACCCATTATATTCAGTTTCTGAAATTTCAATGATTTCATGCTCACCACAAAAAATTCCTGGACTAAACTTAATTTTGAAAAAATGTTTTTCTCGGACAGGTTTAAAGTTTTCAGAAAACTTACATGCACCACCTAAACCAGTAACAGGCAGACCAATACTCCAACCTACTTTAGTCACAAACTCATGACTACCAGAGTTAGAACTAACATATAATTTGTCATCATGTCCGAGTGTGCCTACTTGTTTATCATCAATATAAAGTTCAACTTTTTGCCCGAGCGTCAATAAACTTTTTGGTCTGACAAAATATAAGACAATCTCGTCAGATTTTTTTAGAGACCCATTGCTTTCATCGCTTTTTGCAATGCGACTCTGCTTTGTAGATTCAGATTGTATTGGATTAGAAATATTTTTAATTGATGTGCATGCAGTCAAAGCATAACAAAAAATAGTAAAAATTATGATTCTGGAAAAAAAATTCATTTTATAATTATTAAATTAGTTAAAATAGATAT
>CAJJDJ010000204.1 GCA_905182825.1 Thiotrichaceae bacterium UBA7359 | reverse complement strand
TTTTACGGCTTCAGAAAAGGAACAAAAAATAACTCCGGCGTCGGCAAGTTTGCCTTTAAAGGTCGTAGCAACCGAGACACTGTCAAAAACTGCATCAACAGCAACACCAGCCAGAAATTTTTGTTCTTGTAATGGGATACCTAATTTTTCATAGGTCTCTAATAGTTTTGGATCGACTTCGTCTAGACTTTTGGGTCCATCATCTTTCGATTTAGGCGCGGAATAATATGAAATTGCCTGATAATCAATGTGCTCTATATCAAGATGCGCCCAGGTTGGATCTTCCATAGTTAGCCAATGCCGATATGCTTTTAGACGCCATTCAAGCAGCCATTTAGGTTCTTCTTTCTTCTGTGAGATAAATGCAATGGTATCTTCGTTAAGACCCGGCGCTACTGTGTCTGTATCAATGTCAGTGACAAAGCCATGTTCGTAGTCTTTGCCAATAAGTTCTTCCATGTTCTCATTATTAGTAGACATGCTAATTCTCCATTCCTTCTTTAAGGCTAAAGCTTTCACCACAACCACAGGCATCTTCTACATTAGGGTTGTTGAATTTAAAACCAGCATTCAAACCTTCGCGTACAAAGTCAAGTTTCGTTCCCGCGAGATAGCGTAGGCTTTGGTCATCAATAATGATCTTGATGCCATTTGATTCAATCATTTTTTCTTCATCGTTAACTGCCTTTGCAGTTTCAATAACATATTGATAGCCGGAACAGCCGGTGGTTTTCACGCCAACGCGTAAACCAATACCATTCGTATCTTTGGCAAGGACAGTTTCTATATGTTTTTTAGCACTGTCGGTAAGATTAATTGTAGTTTCTGTAGTCATAGTATTTATCAACTTTGTAATTGCATCATGATGACATCTTGTCGTTCAGATACTTGTTTAACGTTATTGCGGTTGATTAAATCGGCCAAAGTAAGTCCATTCAAAAAACCTGAAATGTGCATATTTAATTCCATCCATAAATCGTGCGTGAGACAACGTAAGTCGCCTTGGCAGTTTTGCTTACCTTTGCACCGCGTAACATCTATAGGCTCATCGACAGAATAGATGACTTTTGCAACGGTAATTTGGTCAGCATCTTGAGCAAGGCGGTAACCGCCACCTGGGCCACGAGCACTTTCAACGAGACCATTCTTTTTTAATTTACTGAATAGCTGCTCAAGATAAGTCAGCGATATATCCTGACGTTGAGAAATATCCGACAGATTCACCGAGCCGTTACTATCATGTAACGCGACATCGAGAATTGCAGTTACGGCATAACGGCCTTTGGTTGTCATTTTCATTATCTATTTCTCTAGCATTGCTCATATTAGTAAAGGCAAGAGTCACATAACCTAGTTTTTTAGTCAAGTATATATCAGACAAAAACACTCAGATATAGTTCTATTATAAATAAACCAATAAAATCAATTATTTAATAGTTTACAAGAAAATTTTTTTGAAAATTTGAAGTTTTTATTGAACGAAATGTAAGACTATTTGAACAATTCCAAAGAGACTGATCAGTAGACAAAACACTAAAAAGAAGCCCATGATGACATAGATTTTAATACCATTTTTTTCTATGTAGGCTTCATCGCGGTCCATGTTTTGCTGCGACTAAACGACAAAAAAAGATGCTAATAGGCTAAATGCAATTTGAGAAATACTCGGGTCTTTTTCACTAGTCATTTCTTTTTAAGTTCTTCTAACTCTTTTTCCAGCTTATGTAGGTGGTCTAGTACTGATTCCAGTCCATTCTGAACCGGATCGGGCATGTCTTTGCTTTCAGCATAAGCAGTAAAACCTATCTTTTTTGCCATTGCTTCGCGTTGCGCATCTTTATCTTCTTCTTTACGTTTCACAATGATATGACCAGGTACACCAACAACGGTTGCACATTCAGGCGTGTCTTTAACAACTACGGCATTACAACCAATCCGCGTTCCAGCGCCAAGGGTAATTGGGCCTAATACTTTTGCGCCTGCGCCGATGACGACATTATTTTCCAGAGTAGGGTGACGTTTGCCTTTATGCCAAGTAGTGCCACCCAATGTGACGCCGTGATAAATTGATACATCATCGCCTACTTCTGAGGTTTCACCGATAACAATCCCCATACCATGATCGATAAAAAAACGTCGTCCAATTTGTGCGCCGGGGTGAATTTCAATGCCGGTGATGAAACGGGCAAAGTGCGCCATCAAGCGAGCGGTGAAATACAAATTTTTGTTCCACAGCCAATGATTAAAGCGATGCAAGATAATGGCTTGAAATCCAGGGCAAGTGCAGATCGTCTCCAGTGCTGAACGCGCCGCAGGATCACGCTCAAAGACAACGTCGATTTCTTCTTTGATTGTTGCAATCATTATTTATCTATTAATTTCAATATTGATTGAAGCTGAGTTTCAAAAGTTTTAATTTCGCTTATTTTATCAGCAAGTTTTTGTTTCACTCCTTCGACCACATCTACGGGGGCACGTTCAATAAATTTTTTGTTGTTTAATTTTTCTTCCATGCCTGCCTTCTCTTTTTGCAATTTGTCTATTGTACTCTCAAGTCGTATTTTTTCAGCTTTCGGGTCAATGAAATCGGCTAATGGCACCAACAATGTCATTTCACCAGCCAAGGCCATAACGGCATCATTTATTTCAGTATCAGTATTATTAATCGACTCGAGCCTACCCAGTGTCTCTAAATAGCCTTTATGCTCATCTAACCATTCATGTTCGCTAGAATTACCGTTGCGAACAAAGACAGTTAATGATTTCCCTGGAGATATATCACGTTCTGCACGAATACGGCGCACGCCCATAATAAATGATTTTATCCACTCTATTTGTTCTACAGCACTATTGTCGGTTTCGAGTTCATCTTGATTTGGAAAAGATTCAAGCATGACGCTCTCTCCTTTTTTATCTAGTAAGGCTGCTACTCGATGCCAAAGCTCTTCAGTGATGAAAGGCATAAAAGGATGTAATGCGCGTTGTAATGTCTCGAGGACATTTAATAACGTATAAAGCGTGCCGCGTTTTTCTTCTTCGCTTGCCTCAGTACCGTTTAAAGTGATCTTGGATAACTCGATATACCAGTCACAGTATTCATCCCAGGTGAACTCGTAGAGTGCTTGTGAGGCAAGATCAAAGCGATAGGTTTTGATGCCTTCATGTGTTGCTGAGACTGCATCAGACAATTTACTCGTAATCCATCTTTCAGCTAATCCAAACTTCATGTTGCCTTCATTGATTTTAATCGATTGAGTTTCTACGTTGCTGATGACGTAGCGCGCCGCATTCCATAGCTTATTACAAAAATTTCTATAACCTTGGATTCGGCCTGTTTCAAAATTGATAAAACGGCCTTGTGTTGCCAATGAAGCAAATGTAAATCGTAATGAGTCAGTTCCATAAGACTCGATTCCGTCAGGAAAATGTTTACGTGTGGTTTTTTCAATTTTTACTGCCATCTGTGGCTGCATCATTCCACTTGTACGTTTACTAATTAGTTCTTCAAGCTCAATCCCGTCGATCAAGTCGATCGGGTCAAGCACATTACCTTTAGACTTGGACATCTTCTGTCCTTCACCGTCGCGAATCAAACCGTGGATGTAGACTTCCTTGAATGGAACATCGTCCATAAACTTAAGCCCAAACATGATCATGCGCGCTACCCAAAAGAAGATAATGTCAAAGCCGGTTACTAAAACATTGGTCGGGTAGAATTTATCAAGCTCAGGTGTTTTTTCAGGCCAGCCCAAAGTAGAGAAGGGCCAAAGAGCAGAAGAGAACCATGTATCGAGCACATCTTCATCTTGCTTGAGATTGATATCACCCAGGTTGTTTTTCTCTCGGACAGCGGCCTCATTGTGACCAACATAAATATTGCCTTCATCGTCATACCAGGCCGGGATGCGGTGACCCCACCAGAGCTGACGGCTGATACACCAATCTTGGATATTATTCATCCAGTCAAAATAGGTCTTATCCCAATTCGCAGGTACAAATTTAATGTCGCCATCTTTCACTGCTTTGATAGCAGGATCTGCAAGCGGCTGGATTTTTACATACCACTGATCAGTTAGGTAAGGTTCAACAACGGCATGAGAACGATCACCACGCGGAACCATTAATTTATGATCATCTATCTTTTCGAGTAGTCCTTTTTGCTCAAGATCGGCAACGATCTGTTTTCGTGCTTCATAACGATCCATTCCACGATACTTTTCTGGCACCTCATCATTTAGCGCAGCATCAATAGTAAAAATATTTATCTTTTTTAACTTATGTCGTTCACTCATTTCATAATCATTAAAATCATGTGCAGGAGTAATCTTTACGCAACCAGTACCAAATTTCTGGTCGACATAATCATCGGCGATAACAGGTAAAGTTCGGTCGGTTAGTGGTAGCAATACTTCTGTGCCAACTAAGTTTTTATAACGTTCATCATTGGGGTTTACTGCAACAGCGGTATCGCCGAGCATGGTCTCTGGACGAGTCGTGGCAACAATAATATAGTCTAGTCCATCAATAGGCGTTTTCAACGGATAACGCATGTACCACAAATGACCATTCTCTTCTTCAGAGATGACTTCAAGATCGGATATTGCCGTATGTAAAATCGGGTCCCAGTTAACTAGGCGCTTACCACGATAAATCAAGCCTTCATCATGTAAGCGAACAAATGTTTCTTTTACCGCTTCTGAAAGACCCTCGTCCATGGTAAAGCGCTCGCGTGACCAGTCCATTGATGTTCCTAGTCGACGTGATTGGCGAGAGATGGTATTTCCCGAGTGTTCTTTCCAATCCCAAACTGCTTCGATAAATTTTTCTCGGCCAAGATCATGACGTGAGATATTTTTTTGCTGAAGTTGACGTTCAACGACCATTTGTGTGGCGATACCAGCATGATCTGTGCCGCATTGCCATAAGGTGTCATTGCTATTCATACGATGGTAACGCGTCAATACATCCATTAATGTTTGTTGGAATGCATGCCCCATGTGCAAGCTACCTGTCACATTGGGTGGTGGCAGCATGATGCAATAGGCTTCTCCACTGTTCTTGATGTCATTTTGGGGCGCGAAGTAATTTTTCTTCTCCCAATTTTTGTAGCAATTGGCTTCTATTGTTTCGGGCTTGTAGGTTTTATCCATCGTTATAAAAAATTCTATTTGGGGCTAAATGATATGAAGCCCTATTATTGGGAGGCGTATTGTCCACATGCAGACTGTTTGGAGCAATCATTATTAGAAATTCTACGGTTATTATTTTTTGTGGGTGATGACATTAATCAATTGTTCGTCTTTATCGATTGTTTTAAACGTTTGTTCTAAGTCCTGGTCCAAAAAAATTTTCTAGATCATCAATTTGGTTTGAATCAGATAATGCTTTAGATGCATAACTTGAATAATCAATCATTTTTTGTCAGATTTTCAATTTTGTGATCATGTATCTCGTAATCTGCTTTCTTATATTGACGATAACGCTGACGCGCTGACTGCTTATTAGATTCATTGCCGCCAACGATCTCAACAATTCTGATGAAATGTGATGCAAAATCAGGAATATCAGACCCTAGATTAATCATGACTTGTGACACTTGTGGAGAATGTTTGCCATAGCCAATTGTAACTGGAGTTTCATGATTGATATCAACATCAAATATTTCATGTGGCACAAAACTGATATCGTCATAGATCCATAGTAAGTCATCGAACTGGGTGGCGTGCTCTTCAGATTGAGTGTGGATGTGCACTCTATTTCCATCTGACCAGGCTTTAGTTGCAATAACACAGGCAAATCTGTCCACACTGTTGCCATCACATAAAATGTAAAAGTCAACGCGTGACACTGTAATTCAACCTCAAGATTACTTTGTTTGATTAAGGATATATTGCATCAATAATGCAACTGGGCGCCCAGTTGC
>CAJJDJ010000203.1 GCA_905182825.1 Thiotrichaceae bacterium UBA7359 | reverse complement strand
GCTGCATGGTGATTGCCATCAAGGAAATATATTAACGCGTAATGAAAAATTTTATATTGTTGATTTTGATGACTCTAGATCGGGACCAGCTATACAGGACATATGGATGTTCTTGTCGGGCGATCGCAATTATATGACATTGGGACTAAATGATTTTATGGAAGGTTATAACGAATTTCGAGATTTTGAAGCACGTGAGCTGCATTTAATCGAAGCACTTAGGACAATGCGTCTCATTCATTATTCAGCATGGCTTGCGGAGCGCTGGAGTGATCCAGCATTCCCTATCGCATTTCCATTTTTTAATTCACAAAATTATTGGGAAGACCAAATACTAAGCCTGCGTGAACAAGCTTCATTAATGGAGGAACCAGCATTGATCTGGAAACGTTATTGAAATATGGTTACAAATATAAATATTGAACAGCATGCAATTGAAAAGTTTAATACTAACAATGAAGTAGACGAATATAACTGGCAATATATTCTCAAAATAGCAAGACAACATAAGCGTCAACTAATCATAGCTAATGTTATTGCTGTGGTTGCTACATTAGCAAGTGTTCCCGTTCCTTTATTAATGCCTCTATTAGTCGATGAAGTTTTATTAAATCAACCTGGAATAGTGGTTAATTTTATAAATACTTTAACTCCTTCTATATGGCATGGCCCCATTCTTTATATATTTATTATATTAATTCTTACTTTATGCTTACGTCTTACAGCATTAATTCTAAATGTTTTTCAAACAAGACAATTCACTATCATTGCCAAAAACGTCATTTTTCTTATTCGACGAACGTTACTTACGCATCTAAATAAAGTATCCATGTCTGAATACGAAACACTCGGAAGTGGAACAGTCGCTTCTTATTTTGTGACTGACCTGACTACCATAGATGATTTTGTTGGTTCTACGGTGAGTAAGTTATTAGTCGCCACTCTTACAATAGTCGGTGTCGCTATAATTCTTCTCATCATGCATTGGCAGATTGCACTATTAATACTCTTTGCCAATCCAATCGTAATTTATTTCACAACGGTCTTAGGTAAGCGCGTCAAGGAATTAAAAAAAAATGAAAACTCTGCCTTTGCTATTTTTCAGCAGTCTTTAGTAGAAACATTGGACTCTATTCACCAGATACGTGCCAGTAACAGAGAAAAACATTATTTAAAACGTATTATCGAACAAGCGAGTACCGTTAGAGATCATGGTGTTGCTTTTACCTGGAAAAGTGATGCTGCCGGCCGTTTAAGCTTTGTCATATTTTTATTTGGTTTTGACATCTTTCGTGCAGTAGCAATGATGATGGTTGTTTTTTCCGGATTAACTATTGGACAGATGTTTGCCGTATTCGGTTATCTCTGGTTCATGATGGGTCCGGTACAGGAAGTATTAAATATTCAATACGCCTTCTATAACGCCAAAGCAGCATTGAGCCGTATCAATGAATTAATTAAACTCGAACTTGAACCTAATTATCCGCATATCATTAATCCATTTGAGAACAAAAATACCACTGGTATTAACATTTCTAATCTTCGTTTTTCCTATGATCGTAATGATGATAATAGTGACTTAGATATTTTGAATGGCATCAACCTAATTATTGAACCGGAAGAAAAAGTTGCACTCGTCGGTGCTAGTGGAGGTGGTAAATCGACACTCGTACAAGTGCTCATTGGTTTATATTCAGCAAAAAGCGGTGACATCTTTTATGATGGCGTTTCAGTAAAAAAGATTGGTCTAGATGTTGTCCGTGAAAATGTAGCCACTGTTTTACAACACCCAGCGCTATTCAATGATACTGTCAGAATTAATTTGACACTAGGTCGCGATCTTGAAGAAAAGCAGTTATGGCATGCACTTGAGATTGCACAATTAAAAGAAACTGTAGAACAATTACCAAACAAACTAGACACTATAGTTGGGCGACAAGGCGTCAGATTGTCTGGTGGTCAACGACAACGTCTTGCGATTGCTCGCATGGTCTTAAGCAGCCCCAAGGTAGTTATACTGGACGAAGCAACATCGGCATTAGATGCTGAAACTGAATATCATCTTCATAGTGCTTTGGCTGATTTTCTAAAAAATAAAACAACTATCATTGTTGCACATAGATTAAGTGCAATAAAACAAGCTAGTCATGTTTATGTCTTTGAAGCAGGTATAATTGGTGAACAAGGCACTCATCGAGAATTACTTTCACAAGATGGTCTGTATGCAAAGCTCTATGGAGTAAGACAGTCACAATAAAATCAAAATATTATGAAGAAATAATGATTTATACATTGTCGAATATAGATAGTGTGATTAAATAGTTTATGCGAAGAACTCTCCTGATTATTTTTTTATTAACAAGTTTATCTGCTTGTCAGACTTTAAATAAAGACTTGATATCTATTAATGGCCTGACTATGGGCACAAGTTATTCTATTAATATAGTCTCCCATGAAAAAAAGCTCGACAAAAGTAGAATACGCAAGAATATCGAAAAAATTCTAATTGATATCAATCAAACTATGTCGACATATATTGACGATTCAGAATTATCTCTTTTTAACCAATCCAAGTTTACTGGTTGGCAAGTATTATCGGAAGATCTATTTCACGTAATAGAGCATGGTAATCAGATCAGTTCTATCAGCCATGGAGCATTCGATATGACGATCGCTCCATTAGTAAAGGAATGGGGTTTCGGAGCTAATATACGTAGTCGAGCGATTCCCTCTAATTCAGTCATACAATCAATAAAGCAACATACCGGTTATAAAAAAATAAAATTAGATACGATGAACCAGCGTATTTCTAAGTCTGACCCAATTATCACAATTGACCTATCTGGAATAGCAAAAGGCTTTGCCGTAGACAAAATCGCTCAATATCTGGATGAATTAGATATCAAAAATTATTTGGTGGAAATCGGCGGGGAACTCATAGGCAAAGGAAGAAATGCGGAACAGCAACTATGGCAGATTGGAATTGAGCAAGCTAATCCCTTGGAACGTTCGGTGCAGCGTATCGTGAGCCTGGAAAATATGGCCATGGCAACATCAGGTGATTATCGAAATTATTTTAAAAGTGATGGTGTTCATTATTCACATACAATTGATCCGACAACAGGTAAGCCTATTAAACACTCGCTAGCAGCTGTAACAGTGCTGCACAGTTCAGCGATGCATGCAGATGCGCTAGCTACGGCTTTTATGGTAATGGGAATAGAGAAATCACTGACACTGGCAAATGAAATTAATATAGCACTTTATTTGATCATCAAAACTAATGATGGTTTTGAGGAGCGTTA
>CAJJDJ010000202.1 GCA_905182825.1 Thiotrichaceae bacterium UBA7359 | reverse complement strand
GGCTTTTCCATCTGATCGAAGTATAGGTTCAAGTTTTAATACTTAATTGAATTTAAGAAAGAGGAATAAAATATGAATAAACCAGAATCAATATCAGGCGGTTCTACAACAAGGAAGTCTATCCTGCACAACGGTAAGACTCTTATGCAGAATCGTGCTGATATGTACAACATCTCTAAAGAATCCGGTCATTATGACGGTTTGAAAGAGCTTAAGCTGAAGAAGTCTGATCCGATTACTTATGAGAAGATATTTTCTAAGTTACGTGCCGGTGTTGTAAACGCACGTGAAACAGCTAAAAAAATCGCTGCATCGCCTATTGTTGAGCAAGAGGGTGAGCTTTGTTTCACTCTATACAACACTGCTGGTGATTGTATCTGTACTTCTACGGGTATCATCATTCACGTGGGCACGATGGGAATGGCCATCAAGTATATGATTGAAAATAACTGGGAAGAAGATCCTACAGTCAAGGCCGGTGATATGTTTACCAATAACGATTGTCAGATTGGTAACGTACATCCATGTGATATAGCCACTATCGTACCTATATTCCACGAAGGAAACTTAGTGGCTTGGGTTGGTGGTGTGACTCACGTGATTGATACCGGTGCTGCTGGACCTGGCTCTATGTCAAACGGTCAAGTACAACGTTTTGGTGATGGTGTTCAAATCACCTGTCGTAAAACGGGTATCAATGATAAGCCAATGCGTGATTGGCAGCATGAAGTTCAACGAAACGTACGTACTCCAAAATACTGGATTCTGGATGAAAGAACTCGTATTGCAGGCGATCATATGATTCGTGATATCGTCGAAGAAGTAATTGCTGATGTTGGTGTTGAGACTTTCATCCAGTTTTCTTCTGAAATCATCGAAGACGGTCGTCGTGGACTAGTAAAACGTATTCACGATATCCTTATTCCTGGCAAGTACAACACCGTTGCTTTTGTTGACGTACCTTATATGCATGAAGATGTACATGTTCCATCTCCATTTGCAAAGGTCGACACCATTATGCACGCTCCTTGTACCATTACTGTTAAACCAGAAGCGACATGGCGCCTTGATTTCGAAGGCTGTAGTCGCTGGGGTTGGCATACGTATAACGCAAATCCAACCGCTTTTACCAGTGGTATTTGGGTGATGATGACGCAGACTGTTGTTCCAACAGAACGTATTAATGATGGTTCACTCTTCGCTTCTGAATTTCGTCTACCTAAAGGTACATGGACAAATCCAAACGATCGAAGAACAGCGCATGCTGATGCATGGCACTTTTTGGTTTCTTCATGGAGTTCTTTATGGAGAGCGGTTAGTCGTGGTTATTTCTCACGTGGTTATCTAGAAGAAGTGAATGCGGGTAACTCGAATCCGTGTAACTGGATGCAGGGTGGTGGTTTCAACCAAGAAGAAGAAATTCACGCTGTGAATAGCTTCGAAACTGCAGCTTGTGGTACTGGCGCTTGTGCTATGAAAGATGGTCTTAACCATGCTGCTGCTATCTGGAATCCCGAAGGCGACATGGGTGACTGTGAGATTTGGGAATTAGCAGAACCATTACTTTATATGGGTCGTGCAATTAAATCTAACACAGGTGGGTATGGTAAGTACCGTGGCGGTATGGGTTTTGAAACCTTACGTATGGTACATAACTCAGCTGACTGGTGTATGTTCTTCATGGGAAATGGTTACATGAACAGTGACTGGGGTTTGCATGGTGGTTATCCATCAGCAACCGGTTATCGATTTGAAGCACACAAGACCGGTTTGCATAAGCGTATTGCTGAAGGTAAATCATTGCCAATGGGTCATGATTGGAATCCTGACGAGCCAGATTATGAGAATCATCTGGAGCCAGGTGCCGAGGTTAAACGTGATAGCCAATGTATTACTACGGAAGCAATCTTCGAGAATGGAGATCTTTACTTGAACTACCTACGTGGTGGACCAGGTTTTGGTGACCCATTAGACCGTACTATAGAAAACATTCAGAAAGATTTGAATGATGTAGTTCTTCTAGAAGAATATGCAATCAAAATCTATGGTGCCAAGTTCACTAAGGATGCTGAAGGCTATTACACTGTTGATGCTGATGCGACTAAAGCTCGCCAAAAAGAAATGCGCCAAGAGCGTCTTTCTCGTGGCACGCCTGTGAAGGAATGGATGAAGGGCGAACGTCAATTAATTATTGATAAGAAAGCATCAGTTCAAGTTCAGCAAATGTTTGCCTCTTCTTTTGAATTGTCACAACCTTTTCTGGATAAGTTCCGAGCATTCTGGGACTTGCCAAGTGATTGGCTAGTAACAGAAAAAGAATTAGGTGTTCCTGCATTTGGTGCCAAGCATCATATGGATTTAAGCCAAATGCCAGACGTTAAGACGGTGGTCTTAGTCGAGGAATAAAACATTCTGTGTTTGTGGGCGTTTAATACGCCCACATGCTTGAACAATAAATTATTAGAGGTTTTAAAAAATGTCTACAACATATACAAAAAAACAGGTTGCCGAATTAATCGACGGCGTACTTGATTGGGAAACGGTCCGTCGCATGTTGTTTATGCCGAAAGATCCAGAACGATTCGCTATGTACATTGATGTCCTTCAAGATAGAGCAAAATGGGATGACAAAATTGTACTTCCACTAGCACCGCATTTGTACATCGTCGAAGATAAAAACGGTGATATTGTTAATAAATGTGACTGCGGTTACGTCTTTGGTCCTTATACGGAAAACTGGAAGTTAAATGCACTTATTTATGTTCGTGATAGTGTTGAAAAATTTAACCAAGTTTATCCTAAATTGATGTCTCCTGATGCAGAATGGCAGGTATATCGAGAGTATTATTGTCCAGAGTGTGCATGTCAACACGATGTTGAGGCACCAACACCTTGGTACCCAGTAATGCATGATTTTGAGCCTGATATAGCGCAATTCTATAAATGGGTAGGATTAAAATTACCTAAGGGAATAGCTGCTTAATCCTTTTCTGTTTGCAATGAGCAGTTGAGAGTAAAGTCCTAAGGCCACCTGTTTGATTCCAGGTGGCCTTTTTTACTTATAGTTCAATAATATTTAACAAAATCCCCGCTAGTTATTGCTTCCCAGCAGAAACAATAAATTTTCCATAGGACTAAAATGATTAGTTTAAGGATGATATTTAATGTGTATCAAATTAGCGCATTTTATGAGATATGTAGAAATACGTTTTCTACGGTCAAATAAACATCAAGTGATTAGTGATGGCTTGTCAATAAAAATCAATTTTAGCAAC
>CAJJDJ010000201.1 GCA_905182825.1 Thiotrichaceae bacterium UBA7359 | reverse complement strand
AATTTACCAGCAAAATGGGGATAAGATTGTGTTTCGAGGCTTTAATAAAATCAGCATTGATAGTAAGGGTCGTCTAGCGGTTCCTAGCCGATATCGAAGTATTATTGCTGTGCAAGCCGAAAATAACCTCGTTATTACATTAAACCCATTAGATCGATCTCTTTGGCTATATCCTCTTAATGAATGGAATGTCATCGAAGACAAATTAGCTACTCTTTCCGATTTCGATAAACAAAGCCGGCGTACTAAACAGATGATGCGTGGCTATGCTACCGATTGTCAGCTTGATAGTCAGGGACGCATTCTTCTGCCCAAAGAATTACGTTCTTATGCAGAACTCACCAAGCAGGCGGTAATACTAGGACAGGGTAATAAGTTTGAGATCTGGAATGAATCGGCTTGGGATATTCAAAGTGATGAATGGTTAGAATCTGTCGATGATGATTCCATCCTCACACCAGAATCATTACAGTTGCTCTCGTTGTAACGTCATGACGATATTAAGCGATTCAGTACATTGATTAATGTTCATAAACCAGTCCTATTAGATGAAGTTCTAGAAGCACTAAACATTCATGCAGACGGTTTTTATATTGATGGTACGTTTGGTCGAGGTGGCCATAGTTATGAAATTATTAAACGGCTTGGTTCTAAAGGCCGTCTACTTGCTTTTGATAAAGACCCAGATGCCGTTAGGTCAGTTGGGAACAAACTTATGCAAGATGAACGTTTCGAAATCGTTAATGGGTCTTTCACCATGTTAATGCAACATATTAAAGGAAATGAGATTGAAGAACAGGTCTCTGGCATTCTCTTCGATTTTGGTGTCTCTTCACCACAATTGGATGATGCACAACGCGGTTTTAGTTTCAGGTTTGATGCTCCTCTTGATATGAGGATGAATCCTTCTGAAGGACAAACGGTTGCTGAGTGGTTGAATCATGCTAAAGAAACTGAAATCGCAAATGTAATTTATAAATATGGTGAAGAACGCGCGTCAAGACGAATTGCTAAAACAATTGTAAATACCCGTGTTGAAAACCCGATTACAACAACTCGCCAACTAGCAGATTTAGTTCGTAGAGTTATACCACCAAGAAAAAATGGGAAAAAATCTGGAGATATTCATCCTGCTACCAAGACTTTTCAAGCCTTACGCATCTATATAAATCGTGAACTTGAAGAGATAAGAGAAGTCCTGCCACAAGCTGTTAATGTTTTATGTTCGGGTGGTCGGCTAGTAGCAATAAGTTTTCATTCGTTGGAAGACCGAATTGTTAAACGATTTATGCGAGATCAATCAACACCAAAAAAATATCCATCAGAGCTACCGATCATGCCAGATATTAGTGATATACAACTGAAGTTAATAGGCAAAAAAATACGAGCTACTAAACAAGAGATAGATAAGAATACACGATCACGTAGTGCAACGTTACGTGTGGCAGAGCGTTTTACTCCATGAGGATTTTATTACAATACGGACTTTATCTGGTTGTTTTTTTATCTGCTTTGCAGGTAGTCATCGCACGGCATGAAACACGTCGCTTGTTCGTCGAGTTGCAAATATTTGAGCGAATGCGTGATGAATTAAATGAAGAATGGGGCAAGTTGCAACTTGAGCATAGTACCTGGGCAATTAATGGCAGAATTGAAAAATTTTCTCGTACCAAACTTAGGATGAAAAAACCTGAACAAAATTTAGTGATTCTACTAACGAAATGAAGAAACTTATCATGCAAGCACAGTATCCTAAACGTCGCTGGCTCATTCTCAGCTTGTTTTTCTGTGGGATGGTTGCTCTTTCTTCGCGCGCAATTTATTTGCAACTTTTAAATAATGATTTTCTTAAAAAGCATGGTGACGCACGGTCAATTAGAGTGGTCGAAATTCCGGCACATCGTGGTGTGATTACAGATCGAAATGGTGAACAGTTAGCTATAAGCACACCTGTCGATTCGATTTGGGTTACACCAAGAAAAATATTTGAAAATATAGAACTTTTACCTGATCTGGCTAAGATTATGGATATGACGGTAATTGATTTGCAAGAGATTCTACATGATCGTATGAGTCGAGAGTTCGTTTATTTAAAGCGACATGCCAATCCTGATGTAGTTAAGAAAGTTAAACAACTAAGTATGAAAGGTGTTTCAACCGAACGTGAATATAAACGTTATTATCCCGCCGCTGAAGTAGCCTCTCATTTTATTGGATTTACTAATATAGATGACAAAGGGCAAGAGGGGTTAGAGTTAGCCTATGATAATTGGCTGGAAGGTAAACCGGGCAAGAAGCGCGTTTTAAAAGATCGTTTGAATAGAATTGTTCAAAATATAGAAAGTATTGAACCTTCCGTGCAAGGTAAACAACTCGAACTAAGTATTGATAGACGAGTGCAGTACCTTGCCTATCGAGAATTGGCAACAGCTGTTAAATCACATCGAGCAAAAAGCGGTTCACTGGTCATGTTGGATATTAGAACTGGTGAGGTCATGGCTATGGTCGGGCAACCTTCTTATAACCCAAATAATCGAAAGGGTTTAAAGAGTCAGTATTTGCGTAATCGTGCTGTCACAGATGTTTTTGAACCGGGCTCAACGATGAAACCATTTACAATCGCTGCTGGATTACAATCCGGAAATTACAAACCGAATTCATTAATTAATACGTCTCCTGGTTATTATCAGATTGGTGAATATATGGTTCGAGATATGCATAATTATGGAGAAATTGATGTCTCAACTATTATAACGAAATCGAGTAATGTTGGCGCTAGTAAAATCGCATTATCTTTGGAGCCAGAACAATATTGGGACACTCTAAGTAGGTTCGGCTTTGGTCAGTCTACTGATAGTGGGTATCCAGGAGAATCTTCAGGGAGTTTAAACTCGTTTAATACCTGGTCAGAAATTGAAATGGCGACTCTATCATTTGGTTATGGCCTTTCGGTCACACCCCTACAACTTGTCCATGCGTATTCTGTTTTAGCAACGGGTGGTGTTATGCTGCCAGTTTCGTTTGTCAAGGTTAATGGCTCAGTTATGGGCAAGCGTGTCATGCCGGAAAATATTACGCGGCAAGTTAGAAAGATGTTGGAAACAGTAGTTTCAGCGAATGGTACTGGCAAGCGTGCTGCTATCAAAGGTTACCGCGTTATTGGTAAGACGGGCACGGTGCATAAATCTATTCGTGGTGGTTATTCTGATGATCGTTATCTTTCTGTTTTTGCTGGAATTGCCCCTGCTAGTGAACCACGTTTCGCTATGGTTGTCTTGATTGATGAACCTAATGGTGATGAACACTACGGTGGAGTTGTTGCCGCGCCTGTCTTTTCAAAAGTTATGGAAGGCACACTTCGTATACTCAATATCCCACCGGATGATTTATCTACATTTACTAGTCCTGTAATAGCGCATCGCAAGAAATCAGATCAACCACAAGGGTTTGATTGATGATGACACTTGAAAATTTGAATTATTTAAAATCACTTAGTGAACTTTTCTGTGATCCAATACTAGCTTATACAGATTTCTACGTTAGCGGTGTTGCTATAGATAGTAGAAAAGTTAAACCGGGTGACTTATTCCTGGCTTATAAAGGTTCGCAAAATAACGGAACTGACTATATCGAGGATGCAATTCAATCAGGTGCAATTGCAATTGCAATTGATGACGATGAAGAAATCAACGTTGAGCCAAGTTCTATAAAAGTATTTAGAGTGATTGGTTTACGTAAACAGGCTGGCTTCATAATTAGTCGATTTTACGATGATCCGTCAAAGGCAGTTCAATTAATCGGTGTTACCGGTACAAATGGTAAAACCACAGTCTCTTATATGATTGCCTATGCCTTATACATACTAGGTAAGCAAAGTGCTGTTATTGGAACCTTGGGGTATGGACAGTTTCATCAGTTAGAAGCCAGTGGATCTACGACCCCCGACCCTATTACGTTACACTCTTTATTTTCTAGCTGGAAAGATGATGTTGATTTTGTTGCGATGGAAGTATCATCTCATGCGCTGGATCAGGGAAGGGTTGCAGGGGCTGAATTTGATATTGCTGTGTTTACAAATTTGACACGTGATCATCTTGATTACCATAAAACAATTAAAGATTACGCCGAAGCAAAATTTCAATTGTTTCAATCACCGGAACTTAAGCATGCCATCGTTAATATAGATGATAGCTATGGTGTTCAACTAGTCGACTTATTACCTACCACATTGAATACCGTTGTTTTTTCGGCGAAACAAAACTCTTCTGAGTTGTGCAAGAAAGGTGTTTCTTTTGTCTATTGCAAAAAGGCTGAGACTAATAATCTGAATTTAACTATGTCAATAGACAGTTCTTGGGGACAAGCAATTGTACAGACAAGTTTATTAGCTGAGTTTAATGTAGAGAATATTCTTGCTGCGTTTGCAACACTCTGTGTGTCTGGTTTTGATATTGAAAAAATCGCTGAGACACTGTCAGGATTCACAGGCATTCCCGGTCGGATGGAATATTTCTCTACTGAGGAAAAACCATTACTGGTTATTGATTACGCACATACGCCAGATGCACTTGAAAAGGTATTAATATCATTAAGATCTTATTGTTCAGGAAAATTATATTGTATCTTCGGTTGTGGTGGCGATCGTGATGTAGGTAAACGCTCACAAATGGGAGCCATCTCCGAATGGTTCTCGGATCATATAGTGCTGACCAATGATAATCCTCGGACAGAGGCGCCAGAGCAGATCGTCGAGAATATTCTTCAAGGCATTAAAGACAAGTCCAACGTTACTATCAAGTACGATCGATCAGACGCGATTACCAATACGTTTTTAAATGCTAATAAAAACGATGTGATCTTGATTGCAGGCAAAGGTCATGAAACGACACAACAGATCGGCGAGTCCCTATTTCCTTTCAGCGATCGTGAGTTAGCTCGACGTTTGACGGATACCGAATCATGATTAGCATGCTACTTTCTAAAGCAGCTACAGCTATTGAGTCAAATTATGATGGCGAAGATATTCTGTTTTCGGGTTGTAGTATTGATAGTAGAACTATTGAGAAAGGAAATTTATTTATCGCCATAAACGGTGAAAATTTTGATGGTCATGACTATGTGCCGATGGCTGAAGAGAAAGGTGCCGCTGCTTTATTACTTGAACGCGAAGTAAGTCATGACAAGCCTTTATTGAAAGTAAAAGATACGAGAAAGGCGATGGGTTTGTTAGCAAGATCCTGGCGTGAAGAAATGATGGTTCCTGTTGTTGCTATAACCGGTAGTAATGGTAAGACGACAGTAAAAGAAATGGTCACGAGCATTTTGTCTGAATTATCGGATGTGCATGCAACATCTGGTAACCTAAATAATGATATTGGCGTGCCTTTGACATTATTTGGGTTTGATAAAAAGCATCAATACGCAGTGATAGAAATGGGCGCGAATCACCCGGGAGAAATCGAATGGCTAAGCGCCATAGCTCGTCCAGATGTTGCGGTGATCACACAGTGTGCACCAGCACATCTAGAGGGGTTTGGTGATATTGATGGTGTCGCAAAAGCGAAAGCAGAGATCTACTCCGGATTACAGCCTGCCGGCGAGGCAATTATTAATGCTGATGATGACTATGCGGAATTTTGGACTAAGCAATGCAAATCCCTAAATCAACTTAGTTTTGGGATTGAATCTACAAACGCAGATATTCGAGCAAAAAATATCAAGATCGTTAAACAAGCCGCATCTACTGATTTTGAATTAGTCTGTTCAACTGGTGCAATTAAAATAAGATTACCCCTTTCCGGGACACATAATGTTATGAATGCGTTGGCTGCTGCGGCATGTTGTTTGAGTTTGAATGTGCCTTTGCAGACAATTAAAACTGGGTTTGAAAAAATGTCACCGGTTAAAGGACGTTTACAGATCAAGCCAGGGATGCAAGGTGCACGAATTATTGATGACACTTATAACGCTAATCCGACCTCATTAAAGGCAGCATTAAAAGTTCTGAGTAGTTACGAAGGAATGCGTTATATGGTGATGGGCGATATGGGTGAATTGGGTGATGAGGCAATAGACTTTCACTATGACGCTGGAATAGCGATAAAACAAGCAGATATAGAAGGTCTATTTACTATTGGTGAATTGAGTGTAAAGGCAATGCAGGCTTATGGCGATGACGCTTTACATTTTGAGTCTTATGAAGCTCTGAATAAAATGTTAATAGCGTTATTAAGCAAAGACACAACGATCCTGGTTAAAGGTTCTCGAGAAATGCAGATGGAACGTGTTGTAAGTACATTGACGGAGGAACAGTTCTAATGTTGCTCTGGTTTACAGAATATCTAGCACAGTTTGATAGCGGGTTTAATGTATTTCGTTATTTGACACTAAGAACTATCCTTGGTGTGCTAACGTCATTATTTGTCTCCTTTTTATTTGGTCCCTATTTAATACGCCACTTAACTAAAAAACAGATCGGTCAAAGTATCAGGGACGATGGACCGAAAACGCATCTTGAAAAGTCTGGCACCCCTACTATGGGTGGTTTATTAATCCTGATTTCAATTACCTTCAGTACATTATGCTGGGCAGATTTAAATAATCGGTATGTATTAGTTGTCTTAATAGTAACTTTGTTGTTTGGTGTTATTGGTTTAATTGATGACTATAAAAAAGTTATTTATAACAATTCAAAAGGGCTACGTTCCAAATATAAATACATTGCGCAATCTGTAGTTGCTATTTGCGCAGCGGTTTATCTTTTTCAAACAGCCGTTTTTCCTGTTGAAACGCAATTAATTGTGCCGTTTGTCAAAGCCTTTACCTTTGATATGGGCTGGTTATATGTCGTACTTGCCTACTTTGTCATTGTCGGTTCAAGTAATGCGGTTAATTTGACAGATGGTTTAGATGGTTTAGCCATTCTACCAACCGTTATGGTCGCTGGTGCACTAGCAATCTTTGCATATGCCACGGGTCATGCGGGCTTTTCTAAATACCTCGGTATCCCATTTATTCCTGGTGTTGGTGAGGTCGCAGTATTTTGCGCAGCCATCGTTGGTTCTGGACTAGGCTTCCTTTGGTTTAACACTTATCCAGCACAGGTTTTTATGGGTGATATCGGTGCCTTGGCACTAGGAGCAGCATTAGGTGTTGTTGCTGTAGTGACACGACAAGAATTAGCGTTATTCATTATGGGTGGAGTCTTTGTTATGGAAACGGTATCAGTCATTTTGCAAGTTGGTTCTTATAAGTTAACCGGTAAGAGAATATTTAGAATGGCACCTTTACATCATCATTACGAACTTAAAGGTTGGCCAGAACCGAGAGTCATAGTTCGGTTTTGGATTATTACCGTTATTCTGGTCCTGATTGGCCTTGCTAGCTTGAAGATAAGATGAGGGATGCCAGTTGCTTTGTACTACAGAAAAAAAGGTAAAGATGAAGGAAACGAAACAACATTTTGATGCAGTCGTTGTTGGTCTTGGTAAGACCGGGATCTCATGCGTGCGTTATTTGTTGAGTAAAGATTTGAAAATTGCTGTTACAGACAGCCGTATGGATCCGCCGGGTCTTTCAATCTTAAAGACTGAGTGCACATCAGTTCCTGTTTTTCTTGGGGAAATTAATGCAGAAATCCTCTTATCATCAGATCAAATAATCTTAAGTCCTGGGGTGTCGTTAAATAACGAAGCTGTCAAACAAGCGATTGCAAATGGCACTCCTATTTTTGGTGATATTGAAATATTTTGCCAACAAGCGAAGGCGCCAATAATTGCAATTTCTGGTTCTAATGGAAAGAGTACGGTTACAACTTTAATTACAGAAATGACTAGACAAGCAGGATTAAAAACAAGTGTCGGTGGAAATCTTGGTACACCAGCACTTGATTTATTAAATGAAGACATCCCTGATATATATGTACTAGAATTATCTAGTTTTCAACTGGAAACAACTTTTTCCTTAAATGCACATGCAAGCGTTGTATTAAATATCTCATCTGATCATATGGATCGTCATACGAACTTATATGAATATATCAATGTAAAGAAAAAGATATATTCAGGTAATGGATTAATGGTTATCAATAAGGATGATGATGCAGTTAAAGCAATGGATGATAACTCAAGACAATCAATTTCTTTTACTCTAAACAGACCTGAAAAAAATAACTTCGGCACCATTATAAAAAATAATGAGGTCTGGTTATGTCAGGGTGATAACAAAATAATTAGGCAAGATGAGCTAGGTATAAAAGGGGAACATAATGTAGCCAATGCACTAGCAGCAATTGCATTAGCAACCTCTATGAATGTGCCATTTGACTCGATGATTAAAACTTTAAAGAGTTTTTCTGGACTTGAGCATAGATGTCAGCGAGTCGCAAGAATTAAAAAGGTTGATTGGTTTAATGATTCGAAAGCGACAAACATAGGTGCTTGTATAGCATCGATTAAAAGTCTTTGTGTTCTTGGTAAGATTATTCTTATCGCGGGTGGCGATAGTAAAGGTGCAAATTTATCTAGTTTGACACCAATAATAACAAAATATGTGAAACATGTTTTGTTACTAGGAGTCGATGCAAAAAAAATAGCAAATGTTATTGATTCAGAAGTCACATATGATTTTGTGAATGACATGACTGAAGCGGTCAACACTGCAAATGATTTGGCAGAAGCTGGTGAAGTAGTTCTACTCGCTCCAGCATGCGCAAGTTTAGATATGTATGAAAGTTATCAAGAGCGTGGTGCTGCTTTTGTTACGGCAATTAATATGTTGGAAGCATGTTGATGTCTATCCACAATAAACAACAAGCAACATTGTCTTCACAGTCGCAAGTGAATAAAAAATTAATAGCAGGTTATGACTTCTGGTTAATGGGGATCTCTCTATCAATACTTTTTTTTGGTTTGATAATGGTTACATCGGCCTCTATTTCTATATCGGCAAAAGAATTTAATGACCCGTTATTTTATTTATGGCGACAAGGTATAGCAGCAATTATTGGTTTATTTTTTGCCTCAATAATTTTGAAAATCCCGATGCATTTTTGGAGATTGGTAAGCGTGCCTTTATTAATGACATCAATATTTTTGTTGATTTTGGTTCTCATTCCGGGTGTCGGAAAGGAAGTTAATGGCAGTATGCGTTGGATTCAATTGGGACCATTCTCTTTACAACCATCTGAGCCAGTTAAACTATTTTTTATTGCTTACCTTGCTGGATATATGGTGCGTCATGGAGAGACGGTGCAAACCGGGTTCACAGGGTTTATTAGTCCAATTATTGTACTGACTTTTATCTCAGCCTTACTATTATTTGAACCTGATTTTGGAACAAGCGTAGTCTTATTCGGAACTGCGTTAGGTATGTTGTTTATGGGAGGTGTACCTAAAATACGTTTTATTGCATGGAATTTAGTTGCAGTTTCCGCCCTTACCACTATAGCATTCTTGTCTCCTTATCGTATGCAAAGATTGATGAGTTTTCTTGATCCCTGGAAGGACCCATATGATAGTGGTTTTCAGTTAACTCAAGCTTTGATTGCGTTTGGTCGAGGCGATTGGTTTGGAGTAGGGCTTGGTAGTAGTGTGCAGAAACTTTTTTATCTGCCAGAAGCGCATACTGATTTTATTTTTTCTGTGCTGGCAGAAGAACTTGGTTTATTCGGTAGTATAATGATGATTCTTTTATATTCGTTCATTGTCTGGCGTGCATTTGTTATTGGACATATAGCGGAGCGTGTTGAGAAACATTTTTCTGCTTACTTCGCATATGGTATTGGATTAATTATTGGCATTCAGGCTTATATTAATATTGGTGTAAATATGGGGGTCTTACCGACTAAGGGTTTGACTCTACCAATGATGAGTTATGGTGGTAATAGTTTGATCGTATTCTGTATGTTATTAGGTATTCTGTTACGTGTTGAATATGAAAATCGTCAAGATTCGCGTCAAATCATAACTAATGTGGAGCCGACCTATGGGTGATAAGAATATACTTATCATGGCAGGTGGAACGGGAGGACATATTTATCCAGCATTAGCTGTCGCTGATTATCTTAAAGAAAATGGATTTAATCTATTTTGGTTAGGTACGGATAAAGGACTAGAGACTAATGTGATTCCTGGTTATGGTTATCCACTATTAAAAATTAATGTTGTTGCTGTAAGGGGTAAAGGATTAATTCGTTTATTGATTGCACCAATCATGTTGTTACTTGCTTTTATCCAAGCACTTTCAATAATTATAAAAATACGACCTGTTGCTGTCTTAGGTATGGGTGGTTTTGTAAGTGGCCCGGGAGGAATAGCTGCATGGTTAATGCGTGTCCCATTGTTGATTCATGAACAAAATGCTATCGCTGGGTTAACGAATAAATTATTAGCACCTTTTTCTGTTTCTGTGATGACTGCATTTCCAGGAGTGTTCAAAGACGCCGATAAAATAACTATCACAGGGAACCCTGTACGTACTGATATTATAAATTTACAAGAACCTAAAGAACGTCATATAAATAATGATGTTAAATTAATAAAGGTCTTGGCGCTTGGTGGTAGCCTAGGTGCAAAAGTATTAAATGATGTGATCCCGAAGTCACTTCTAGCCTTGAGTGCTGATTATAAAGTTGAGGTAAAACATCAGTGCGGAGAGAAGCATTATGAAGTGATGAGGACTGCTTATGATAATAGCAAAATTAACTCTGAAGTGACCTCCTTTATCGAGGATATGGCCGCAGCTTATGCCTGGGCTGATGTTGTTGTGTGCCGTGCTGGTGCATTAACTATTGCTGAACTAGCTGCCTGTGGTGTTGGTTCAATACTCATCCCGTTTCCATATGCGGTTGATGATCATCAGACTGCGAATGGGAATTATATGACAACAGAAGGTGCTTCAGTTTTGATTCAGGAAGCACAGTTCACAGTCGATAGATTGAAAGAGGTCTTATCACAACTTATAGATAGTCCTGAACACTTATTGGGGATGGCCATAAAAGCGCGTTCACTTGCTAGGCCAGAAGCAACTAGGCTTGTCGCTAATATGTGTATGGAAGCAGCTCATGACTGATATGCAATTACATGCAATGGGTAGAGTGAAACATATTCATTTTATAGGCATCGGTGGTGCTGGGATGGGTGGTATAGCTGAGGTGCTTAAAAATATTGGTTATGAAATTAGCGGTTCTGATATTAAAGAAAGTGCTATTACGCAAAGACTTGAATCATTAGGGATAAAAATATCAATAGGACATTCAACAAAAAACATCAAAAAAACAGATGTCGTGGTTATAACAAGCGCTATTGATGAAACTAATGAAGAAATTTGTGAAGCACGTAAGAATAGAATCCCGGTAGTTGGCCGTGCAGAAATGTTGGCGGAGCTTATGCGTTTTAGTCCAGGAATTGCGATTGCCGGAACACATGGAAAGACAACTACTACCAGTCTAGTTGCTAGTGTGCTGGCAGAAGGTGGACTTGATCCTACCTATATAATTGGTGGGTTATTGAATAGTTCAGGTTCTCATGCACGTCTTGGTAGTGGTAAATATATTGTTGCTGAAGCAGATGAAAGCGACGCTTCTTTTTTGCATCTTTATCCAGTAATTGCAGTAATTACAAATATTGATGCTGATCATCTAGACGCTTATTCCGGTGATTTTGTAAACCTCCGAAATAATTTCATCGAATTTTTACATCAAATACCTTTTTATGGTTTAGCTGTACTATGTGTTGATGATGAAGGTGTGAGAAAAATAATGCCTGAGGTTACCAAGCCTGTTGTGACTTATGGAGTTGATTTTGAAGCTGATTATAACGCTGAATTTTTACGTCAAGAGAAAACCAAGACTTGGTTCAATGTGTCACGTAAAGATAAAAAAAATTGGCTGGAAGTTGAACTTAATTTGCCAGGAAAGCACAATCTGTTAAACGCGTTGGCATCAATTGCAGTTGCTCATGAATTAGGTATTAAAGATAAAGATATTATTAATGCACTATCTCATTTTCAAGGAATATCTCGTCGTTGTCACGTGTATGGGATAATAAAAATTATTAATACTAATGTCATGTTGATCGATGACTATGCCCATCACCCCACAGAAATCAAAGCTACCTTATCTGCTATTAGGATGGGTTGGCCTAATCAGCGCTTAGTAGTTGTTTATCAACCGCATCGTTATACACGCATGCGTGATTTATTCGAAGATTTTAGTCAGGTGCTTTCACAAGTAGAAATTCTTTTGATACTGGATGTTTATGCAGCTGGTGAAGAACTGATTGCTGGAGCAGATAGTCGGACATTATGTCGTGCTATTAGGTTGAGAGGTCAAGTTGAGCCTGTTTTTGTAGAAGATAAAGATAAGGTCCTAGAACTGCTGACGAGTATTGTAAAAGAAAATGATCTGATTTTGACATTAGGTGCGGGAGATATCGGGTCAATTTCAAAAAAACTTTACCATGATTGTTCAGGGTCAATGCATTAAAAGAAATAATTTTGTTAAGTGTAAAAAATAAAATTCTTTATAGGCAGTAAGAATTGAATAGTAAAATGCGAAAAAATATTGATATATCAAGATTAAGAGGAAAGTTGCGAGAGCAAGAATCAATGTCACGTCACACGTCTTGGAAAACTGGCGGCGCTGCTGATTATTTTTATTCGCCTGCTGATATCGATGATCTGTCAGTTTTTATTTCTGCTGTGCCAATGGAAATGCCCATAACCTGGGTAGGTTATGGTAGTAACTTGTTAGTGCGTGATGGTGGTATATCTGGAGTAGTTATTTCTGTGTTAGGCGTGCTTGATAATCTTGAAATTTTGAATGCAAATGAAATTGCTATTGGTGCGGGTGTGCCTTGTGTAAAAGCTGCACGTTTTGCGGCAAAACATGGCCTTAGTGGTATTGAATTTTTAGCAGGAATTCCCGGATCAATTGGAGGAGCTTTAGCGATGAATGCTGGGGCTTATGGCGGAGACATTTGGAAAAATTTAAATCATGTCGAAACAATAAATAGAGAAGGAAAATGTAAAATATATGCCAAAGAAAATTTTGATATTGCCTACCGTAGTGTTCCAATTCCTGAAGATGAATGGTTTATAGCTTGCAAAATTAAGTTAGAAATATCCACCAAAAGTATAGTAGAGAAAGACATCAAAATAATGTTAAGTGAACGTGCATTAGCGCAACCTTTAGGTCAATTAAGTTGCGGGTCTGTATTTAGAAATCCATCAGAGCACCACGCAGCAAAATTAATAGAAAATTGTGAGCTTAAAGGGAAGCATATTGGAGGTGCATACGTATCAGAAAAGCATGCTAATTTTATAATTAATATGGGGGATGCAACTTCTGCTGATATAGAACGATTGATTAAATTAGTTTATAAAACCGTATACGAAAAACATGCTGTCAAGTTAGTTCCGGAAGTAAGAATTGTTGGTGCTTCTTGGAGAAAACAGTAATGTTTTTTTCTGATAATGAACTACCAAACTTTGGTAAGGTTGCTGTTTTGATGGGAGGGAAATCTGCTGAACGAGTTATTTCTCTGGAAAGTGGGAAAGCTATAACGACAGCTCTATGTAATGCAAATATAGATGCACATGAAGTTGATTTCGATGGGAGCATTTTGCCTCGACTAATTGATGATAATTTTGAACGTGTATTTATTGCATTGCATGGTCGCGGTGGTGAGGATGGAACAATCCAGGGGGCTTTAGAAACAATCGGTCTACCTTATACAGGTAGTGGCGTACTAGGGTCTGCATTAGCGATGGATAAAATAAGAAGCAAATCAATTTGGAGAAGTGCAGGGTTGTCTACGGCTCCATCTGTTGAATTGTCTGCAAAAAGCAAATGGGATGAAATAGCGAAAAAGCTTAGTTTGCCAATCATGGTAAAGCCAGTCAGAGAAGGTTCTAGTCTAGGTGCAAGCAAAGTAATGGATGTTAAAAATTTGCCAGTTGCATGGGCAGATGCAAATCAGTTTGATGAACGAGTAATGGCAGAAAGCTGGATTGAGGGTAATGAATATACAGTGCCAATATTAAACAATGTTGTTTTACCGGTTATAAAACTTGAAACATCACGTGACTTTTATGATTATAAAGCAAAATATCAAGACAACGATACAAGATATATTTGTCCATGTAATCTTGATAAAACTATTGAAAAAAACCTAGGTGAGTTATCTTTGAAAGCGTGCCAATATTTAGGTGTTAGCGGATGGGCGCGTGTTGATATGATAGTCGATGATGCAAATCAAGCTTGGTTAATTGAAGTTAATACTGTTCCAGGGATGACGAATCATAGTTTGGTTCCTATGGGGGCTAAACAAGCAGGTTTAACTTTCGAACAACTAGTTGTTCAAATATTAGCTACGAGTTTAGTTTTACCCGCTAAGGTAGAGCTATAAAATATGCCTATAGAGATGATTGTTGACTCAACTAAGTTGCATTATAAAACACCGAACGAGATTCATTCTCTTAGTTCAAAATT
>CAJJDJ010000200.1 GCA_905182825.1 Thiotrichaceae bacterium UBA7359 | reverse complement strand
CATTAATGCATACGATTGCAGCTAAAGCTGTCGCCTTTAAAGAAGCGATGCAGCCTGAATTTAAGACTTACATACAGCAAGTTAAGAAGAACGCTAATGTTATGGCTGAAACTTTTATAGGGCGAGGTTTGAAAATAGTTTCTGGCGGTACTGATAATCACTTGTTTCTAGTTGATATGGTTGAAAAAGGTCTTACAGGTAAAGAAGTCGATGCTGCCTTAGGACATGCGAACCTCACTGTAAATAAAAATGCAGTCCCTAATGATCCAGAATCACCTTTTGTAACAAGTGGTATACGCATAGGGACACCTTCTATAACCACACGTGGTTTTGATGAAGCAGACTCAAAACAAGTCGCACATTGGTGCTGTGACATTATGGATAACATGGGTAATGACTCTGTTATCGAACGAGTTAAAAGTGAAGTTTTAACGCTTTGTAAGATTCGGCCACTATATGAATCTAATAATGATTTAAACTAATTATGATGTAAGTGTTTGTTTGTGTGGGAGATTGTTTTATAATCAATTATTCTTTTTAGAATCTGAGGTCGTTAGTGTATGCATTGTCCTTTTTGCACAGATCCTGATACACGTGTTATCGATTCACGACTGGTAGGTGAAGGCAATCAGGTACGTCGTCGTCGTGAATGTACAAAGTGTAAAGAACGTTATACAACCTACGAGTCAGCGGAACTTAATTTCCCTCGTATTATTAAGTCAGACGGACGGCGCGAGCCATTCAAGGAAGAAAAGCTACGTGGTGGTATTTTACGCGCGATTGAAAAACGTCCTGTTGAAATGGAAAAAGTAGAGCTTGCCGTGTTAAATATTATGCATAAATTACGTGCGATAGGTGATCGAGAGGTTAAATCAATTTGTGTTGGTGATTGGGTTATGGAGCAATTACGCTGTTTGGATCAGGTGGCCTATGTACGCTTTGCCTCAGTCTATAGAAGCTTCGAAGATGTGCGTGCTTTTTTAGAAGAAATAGAACGTCTCGAACATGAACTGCCCCCTGAGCTAAAAAAAAGCCAACTTGATTTTCTTGAATATGATGGTGATGATAGTTGACGTGGTCAGCACAAGATTTTCAATTCATGTCTCGTGCTATTCAATTAGCAAAGCGTGGACTCTATACCTGCGATCCCAATCCTAGAGTCGGATGTGTTGTAAGTAAAGACAATCAAATCTTGTCAGAAGGGTGGCATGCTGTTACGGGGGAGGCACATGCAGAGATCAATGCACTAACTAATTGTAGAGATGCTACAAACTCTACTGTCTATTTAACGCTTGAACCCTGTTCCCATTATGGTCGTACATCTCCTTGTACTGAAGCATTAATTAATGCAAATGTAAATAATGTGGTTATTGCTATGCTCGATCCTAATCCGCTTGTTAGTGGTTTGGGTATTAGAAAGCTAGAAGATTCAGGTATAGGCGTTAAGCAGGGTTTACTTGAAGTTGAGGCACGTAAACTAAACCCTGGTTTTATAAAGCGAATGACGGAGAATTTGCCTTATACACGATGTAAAATGGCAATGAGTCTCGATGGGCGTACTGCTTTGGCTAATGGAGAGAGCCAATGGATTAGTTCTGAATTATCGAGGCGTGACGTGCATCGTTTACGAGCAGGAAGTAGTGCGATTTTGACTAGTGTGGAAACACTATTAAAGGATAATGTTTCACTAAACGCACGGGGCCTAGATTTTAAATTTAAACAAGCTATACGAATTATAATCGACAGAAAACTTAAAACACCAAATCAAGCAAAAGTATTTAGCATTCCTGGACATACTCTCATTTATACAGAGAATGATAATGATACACGTATTCATGAATTAGAAAATGTCGGTGCTAAGGTTATTTTTTTAAAAAAAACAGAGTTGTGGTTGAAAGAAGTTTTTAATCATATAGCAAAAGAATTTGAAATTAATGAGCTTATGGTTGAAGCAGGATCAACTTTTTCCGGAGCATTGATTGAACAAGGTTTAGTTGATGAATTAGTCGTTTATATGGCACCTATATTACTTGGTGATGCTGCAAATCCACTAGTAAAATTAAAACAACTCGAGAAAATAGGTGAAGCAAAACAGCTCAAAATAATGGATGTCAGGCAAATAGGTAAAGACGTCCGCTTTATATTAACACTTTAAGGTTAAATTATAGTTTATGTTTACTGGTATTATTCATGCGATAGGTAAAATTAATACGATTGATGAACAGGGTTCTGATAGCCGTTTTATATTTAATACAGGGAGTATGGATCTATCTGATTTAAATGTTGGTGATAGTATTGCCGTTAATGGTGCCTGCTTAACTTTAATTGGTAAAGATGAAAATTCTTTCGCAGCTGATATATCGAATGAAACATTGAAACGTACAACTTTCTCAAAATTAGAAGTTGGTTCATCTATTAATCTGGAAAAAGCAATGCAGTTGTCCGATCGACTCAATGGACATATGGTTAGCGGTCATGTAGATGGCATTGGAAAAGTCTCATGTTTAGGTGATGATGGACGTTCAGTATGCTATACAATTGTAGTTCCAAAAGCATTAAATCGATATTTGTCAAAAAAGGGATCAGTGACTGTCGATGGAGTTAGTTTGACCATTAATGCTGTTGAAGAAAATACCTTTAGAGTCAATGTTATTCCGCACACATTATCTAAAACAATCTTTTCGGAATATATAGTAGGGCGTCAAGTTAATATTGAAGTCGATATGATAGCCCGATATCTAGATCGGATAATAGTAAAGTAATGTATAGTTAATAGTTGCTTGAGATATTAAAGGAATATTATGTCGCTTAATACTACGTCAGAAATTATTGATGAAATTCGTAATGGACGCATGGTTATTCTAATGGATGATGAAAACCGTGAGAATGAAGGTGATTTAATTATCGCAGCACCATGTGTCCGTTCCGAAGATATTAATTTCATGGCTCGATATGGTCGTGGTTTGATATGTTTAACATTAACGGGCGAGCACTGCCAAAAATTAAATTTGCCATTAATGACCAGTAATTCAAGTTCAAATTTTGGAACAAATTTTACGGTAACAATCGAAGCAGCGGAGGGTGTTACTACAGGAATATCTGCTGCGGATCGAGCAATTACAATTCAAAAGGCTGTGGCCCCAGATGCTAAACCAACTGATTTGGTGCAGCCAGGTCATGTCTTCCCATTAATGGCACAAGCGGGTGGTGTGTTATCACGCGCAGGTCATACTGAGGCGGGTTGTGACTTAGCAAGGCTTGCCGGATTTGAATCATCAGCAGTTATAGTTGAGATACTAAATGACGATGGAAGTATGGCAAGGCGACCAGACCTAGAAAATTTTGCTAAAGAACATGGATTAAAGATTGGTACTATTGCCGATCTTATTCGGTACCGTATAGAGAATGAAAAAACGGTTGAGCATATGACAGAAACTGTTTTTCCGACAGAATATGGTGAGTTTATATTGCATGCCTATCAAGATAAGGTCGAAAAGAAACTACATCTCGCTCTGGTAAAAGGAAAGTTAAATCCGGATAAACCAACATTGGTTCGTGTTCATGTAGAAAATCCTATTTCAGATCTCACAGGTAGTCTTGCCAGAGATAGAGGTTGGCCAGTCGATGATGTATTGCGACGGCTTGCTAAAGAAGAATCAGGTGTAATAGTTATTTTATGTAACCAATATGAACCGATGGAGCTGATCACTCAAATTGAATCGTATAAAAATGATAAACAGAAAATAGATACAAATAATAATAAAGACCTGAGAACCATTGGACTAGGTGCGCAAATTCTTTCAGATTTAGGTGTTAGAAAAATGCGTGTATTGAGTGCGCCAAAACGAATACATGCTTTATCGGGTTTTGGTTTAGAAGTGATTGAGTACGTAAACTAAAATTATGACTGAGATAACCTTAGTAAAACAAAAAAAAACCTATAATGGCTTATTAAAGATTGCGATTGTCTCTAGTAAGTTTAATAGTTTTATTGTAGATCGTTTATATGATGGTGCTATTAAAACACTCAACAGTAACGGTGTTGATAATGATTCAATTACGGCGATTAAAGTCCCAGGTGCATTTGAGATTCCTGTTACTATTCGAGCATTAATTGAGAATAAAAAATTTGATGCAATCATTACATTAGGGGCAATTATTCGAGGTGAAACACCACATTTTGATTTCATCTCTAACGAATGCATACGTGGTATAGGACAATTAGCGATTGATTCGGGAGTGCCGATTATCTTTGGAGTATTGACTGTAGATAACTCTAGGCAAGCTATGGATAGAGCCGGTGATGAAGAGAG
>CAJJDJ010000199.1 GCA_905182825.1 Thiotrichaceae bacterium UBA7359 | reverse complement strand
ATTCCATTATGTTTAATATAAAACATATTAATTAGTCAGACTCAAATTCTATATATTCACATTATCAAGTAGTCTGGTATATTATGATGCCTATAAATTTTTAAAATAGTAATAATTAACGTGTTGTACCCATTACGAATAATCTCATTTATATGTTTGCTTAGTGTCTTGAATACTGTTTGCAGCGATACTTTAACTATCGAAAGCTTCGACGAAATAGCTGTCAATTCTTTCTGGAATGAATTGTATGCCAATGGCGGTTGGTCTTTGTATTGTGGTTATCGTTTTGACTCTTCGATGGACTTAACCAATGATCGTTTGTTTGTGATTGAACAGATCTATGCATCAAGTTGGATGCTGAGACACCTAAAGTGCAATAGTCGACGTCAATGTCGGCTCAATAAAAAATCACTATTTACTCGCATGGAAGCTGATCTGCATAATCTTTATCCAGCCTGGCAGGCTATTGATGTATCACGGCGAAATAGTAGCTTTGGTATGGTTGAAGGAGAAGATTGGCGTTACGAAAACTGTGATTTTGAACGTTATCATGATGTGGCTGAACCTCGGCTCATAGCGCGTGGAAATATTGCCCGTGCGATTTTTCATATGCACACCCAGTATGGGCTTCCCATAGCAAAAGGTATGTTCGATGAATTAAAACGTTGGAATAGACTCGACTCACCGAGTAAACAAGAAATGTTACGCAATAACATAATCGAAAAATTACAGGGAAATCGAAATAAGTTTATTGACAACCCTTCTTTGGCGGAGCAGATATCGATTAAATTATTGATGTAAGAATAATTGGTTATTTTGATACCAAGACCAAAGAGAAATAAGCATTTTCATCTTCGTAATGGTCAGTAATAGTAAAGTTAGCTTGTTTAAGCATTTCCTCAATACCTTGATAAGTGTATTTCTGACTGACCTCGGTTAAAATGTCGTCACCAAGATTGAACTGAATAGATTCATTTAAATCATTGATATTGACATATTGCTCAGCTTTGGATATTAGTCGCATCTCTATTCTTTCTTTATCAGCATTAAAAGTGGCCGAGTGAGTAAATTTATCAATATTAAAGTCTGCATTCAATTCACGATTCAGAACGTGTAACATATTCAGATTAAATGCAGCAGTTATACCTTGAGCATCGTTATAAGCATCATGCAATACATCATCATCTTTTACGCGATCAACACCAATCAATAAATGATCGCCATAACACATTGTTTTATAAACTTCTTTTATGAATTCCAAGGCATCTTCTTGTTCAAAATTACCAATAGTGCTGCCGAGAAAAACAAATAGGTGTGTACCATGTGATGCCGGTAAATTACCCAATCCAGCATGATAATCGCCCAATAAAGGGTTTAGTACCAACCAATCGTATTCATCAGATAATCTTTTAGCTGATTCAATCAACACTTCTTCGCAAACGTCTAATGGTGCATAAATACATTCATTAGAAGTTTGTTGGCAAGCATCAAACAATCTACGTGTTTTTGTGGAATAACCACTTCCTAGCTCAAGTATCTGATCAGGACTCGTTTTATTGATAATATCAACGCCATATCTAGATAATATTTTGTTTTCAGTGCGTGTCGGATAATACTCCGGCGTTGAACAAATTTGGTCGAACAAACTAGAGCCGCGCTGATCATAAAAGTATTTTGGTGACAAAGCACGTGGTTTTTTTAATAAGGATTCACGTATATCTTCCACCATGTCTGGTATCTTCCGTGTAGGCATGACAGTGGTACAGAGAATCTTTTCTTGTTGAGTCTTATAATTTGATATTTGCATTATTTTCTCTGTTACGTGAAACAGAAAATTTCAGGCTACAAGAATAACATTGTCAGTTTATAATACAAATGTGACTTATCCATGAGAGATGAGTCCATTATTAGTCTAATCTCAGATAAGTTGACATTGACCAAACATGAATAAACGTCTCAGTGATTTAATAAGACAAGAAGCGACGATTATCACGCCGACTAAGCGTCTCAGCCGTCATCTTTGTTATTTATTTGCAACAACTCAAGTGTTAAAAGGGAAGCAGGCTTGGCAGACACCTGATTGTTTGCCCTGGACGGCTTGGTGTCGACGTAACTTCGAATTACTATCATTTCGTACGAAAGAAAAAGTCACTATATTGAACAACATACAGCAAGAGTGGCTCTGGCAAGATATAATTAATAATTCGAAATACAAGAGTCAAATATTACAAACAATGGCTACCGCCCAGCAAGCGTTACATGCTTATGAAATATGTCAAGAATGGTGTGTCCCGATCTTTCCAGATGAAATGTATCTGAATGAAGATGCCTTTGCTTTCAAACACTGGGCTCATGCGTACGAAAAACAGAAACAGGAAAACAATTGGTTGGATGATGCAGCATTACCAGATTATATTACAGCATATGCAGCAGAACTAAAAAATAATTTAACTAAAATAGTTTTCTATGATTTTGACCAACTAACAACACAACAGCATAAACTGAAACAGGCTTTTCTTGATATTGGCATTGAAGTCGAAGAGTGTGACCCCATAGAACAAAATCAATTTATCAGTAAAAGCGAACAATCTGATAGTCAATCAGAAATATGGTCTGCCGCATGCTGGGCAAAACAATGTTTGGAAGAAAATAATAATGCAACGATTGGAATAATAGCACCAAACTTAAACAAGCTTCGCGACAAACTTGAATATAACTTCGCATCAGTACTCACGCCAGAAAAATGGCTCAAGCCGAACAAGCCTCAATATAAACCCTATGCAATATCACTAGGTAAGTCATTATCAGGATACCCTTTAATCCAGATAGCAATCAATTTACTTGCTCTTGGTAAACGAAAGTTATCGATTAATACACTAAGTAACATACTACATTCGCAATTCATAACAGGAGCAACAGAAGAAGTTGCAAAACGTGCAAACTTTGATGCAGCTCTTAGGCGGATCGGTGAACAACAGATGAGCTTTAAAACATTATATTGGATTGCAGAAATACGTTGTAAAGAACATGAAAAATGTGAAGGATTTCTTGAGTTATTGAAAATATTTGAGATTTCATTCTTAAGCCATTCCAAACAACAAACACTGCATGAATGGACGATAAGCTTTTCGAATTGGTTAACTAACTTCGGTTGGCCTGGTGAGCGGAGCCTTGATAGTGATGAACATCAAACCCTACAAGCTTGGCAAAAATCATTAACTCAATTGGCTAGCTTAGACCAACTAACAAAACCTGTCAGTTTTAGTACCGCATTATTTCAGCTAAACAGATTATTAACTGAAACACGATTTCAACCAGAGACTATAGAAACTCCTATACAAATTCTAGGCATGACGGCGGCCGCAGGTATGCAGTTTGATTATTTGTGGGTGATGGACATGCAAGATGATAAGTGGCCGGCTATAACCTTGCCCAACGCCTATATCCCCATCGCCTGTCAACGTGATTTTAAGATTCTTAGCGCCAGTATCGATGCACAACTGAATCTAGCAAAACACGTAACGCAAAAACTTAGTTCTTCAGCAAGAAACGTTGTGTTCAGTTATGCTAGACAGGAAGGAGATCGACTCTGTCGACCGAGTCCATTAATTAATATTCAAAATGAAAAAACAACAGATGAGTTCAAACAATGCGATGATTATAAAGCTGCGTTACTCGCTTCATCTCGCATGGAAAAATTCTTTGATGTTGATGGCCCTGAAATCCCTACTGGGAAGATTGCTAATGGCACTAGCGCTTTGTTTAAGGACCAGTCGAACTGTCCCTTTAGAGCCTTTGCAAGGCACCGTTTATATGCGAAGTCATTGAGCGAGAGCGACATCGGCTTAAGTGCAGCTGAACGCGGTAATTTGATACATTGCGCTTTGCAATTTTTATGGCAGCGTTTGAAGACATCAGAAAACCAGGCCTATCGATCGGAAACAGAGCTAACAAAGGTTATACACTCCGTTGTAAAAGAAGCAATTCAAAAACAGATTACACAACAACCCGAAACCTTTACTGATCGTTTTACCGAATTGGAACAGCGAAGACTCGAGCAGTTATTAAAAAGGTGGTTAGAGATAGAAAAAGATAGAAGCCCGTTTAAAGTCATTGCCATAGAAAAATTGCAAACGGTAATATTTGAAGATATCGAGTTACATTTGCGTATAGATCGCATCGATGAATTGGCCGATGGTCGTTGTATTATTATCGACTATAAGACGGGTGCGATGATGAGTAAAGGAGATTGGGATTCAAATAACCCTAAAGATCCACAATTGCCACTGTATGCCGTTACTAGTAAACGAGAAGTAGCGGCGATTGCGTTTGCCAATTTGAAACGTGGTAAGTTGGGATTTTCAGGGCAAGTTAATGGTGAAGATATACTGCCTGGTATAAAGTCGGATGAGAATTTCTTATGGCAAGATCGTTTTTCACATTGGGAAAGTGTGTTGATCAAGCTAGCTAATGATTTTCGTAGTGGTAAAGCCATTGTTGAACCAACGGCCACAGCTTGCCGTTATTGTGATCTTCACACCTTGTGTCGAATTCATGAACGAAAAGAAAATATTGATGATGTCGTTCAACTAGAGGCGGACATGGATGACTAAGCCCATTACTGATTATGAAGCAAGGAAACAAGCGTTATCGTCAGATAAATCATTCATCATTCAAGCCCCTGCGGGTTCGGGTAAAACGGGCTTATTGATACAACGCTATTTAAGATTATTGTCATTGGTCGAAGTGCCGGAAGAAATTATTGCTATTACCTTTACTCGCAAGGCGGCAACTGAAATGCAGAGCCGAATTCTAAATGCTCTGAATATGGCAGCGATGAAGCAAACAGAAACTGAATGCCAGCATGACAAAACGACCTACGAATTGGCCAAGGTAGCATTGAAACGCGATCAGCAAAAAGGTTGGCATGTTATTAAAAATCCCGGACGCTTACGCTTACAAACGATTGATTCTCTGTGTGCGTATTTAACGAGGCAGATGCCTATGTTGGCATGTTTAGGTACTCAACCGGAAACACTAGATGATGCAAAGCATCTTTATCAACAGGCAGCAATCAATACGCTGGCTGAACTAGAAAGCGGGGCAGATTGGTCAGAATCAATAGCAAATTTGATTTTTCATTTGGATAATGACTTACCGCGGATAAAAAATCTGATTGTTGACATGTTAAAGAAACGTGATCAATGGCTACGTTATGTCGTGGAGGACTATGATCGAAAGGATATGGAAAAGTCCTTGGTCAGACTAATTGAAGATCAATTAAGTATCACCACAGCATTGTTTCCAAAAGAATTTAAAACAGAACTTCTAGATTTAATGCAATCCGCTGCAAAAAATTTAGCAGAGTCTGGTCAAGAAAATAGAATCATATCATGCTTGTCGATAACAAGCATGCCAGATAACAAGGCAAGTAGTTTGGAACTCTGGCGCGGAATAACAGAATTATTACTCACATCAAAAGGCACATGGCGGAAAAATTTTACTATCAAAAATGGTTTCCCTCCGGCGAGTGGCAATAAGTTTGAAGACGATGAACGTGCGAGTAAGAAAAAAAGGGTACAATTTTTATTAACTGAATTACAAAGAGTGGATGGCTTGCAAGATAGCTTGGCAACAATCAATAGTTTGCCATCGGCAAGCTATACTGATGCAGAATGGATAATTGTTAATGCCTTATGTGAGTTACTCAAACTCGCTGCCGGTCAACTACATATGATTTTTGCCGAGCGTAATCAGATGGACTTTACTGGTATCGCTGACTCCGCAGTAAATGCATTAGGCACTGTCGATTCACCGACAGCACTAGCCTTGCAACTGGATTATCATATTAAGCATTTATTGGTAGACGAATATCAGGATATTTCAGCTAACCAATATCGCCTGTTGCAAGGTTTAACTCGGGAATGGTCAATGGATGATGGTCGCAGCTTGTTTCTGGTCGGAGACCCAATGCAATCCATCTATCGTTTTCGTGAAGCAGAAGTAAGTTTGTTTATAAAAACATTTGATGATGCATCGCTCGGCAATATTCCACTAGAAAAATTACGCCTCAGTGTGAATTTTCGCTCTCAAAAAGGACTTGTCAATTGGGTCAACGATAATTTTGCTGATATATTTCCTAGAAAAGATGATCAAATTACCGGTGGGGTGTCATACAGTAGTGCAGATGCCTACAGTAAAACAATGTCAAGTAATAACGTCAGAGTTTACCCGCTCTATGGTAGCGTCTATCAAAAAGAATCGCAGCATGTGGTCAAGATTATTCAAAAAATAAAACAGACCAGTCCAGATGATAATATCGCCGTCTTGGTGCGTAGCCGGTCACATCTAAACAAAATTATCCCGGCTTTAAGAGCAGAGCAGATCAGTTTTAAAGCGATAGATATTGAAGCCCTAGCTAGTCAGTCGTCGATACAGGATCTACTTGCATTAACGCGTGCCTTCCTTTTTCAAGCTGATCGCGTTGCTTGGTTAGCATGCTTGCGTGCGCCATGGTGTGGTCTAAGCCTTGAATCTTTATACATTCTATGTGATCACAACCGAGAAAAAACCGTTTGGGAATGTCTTTGCGACACAGAACTAGTGAACCAGTTGCCGTATGAGCAAAAATCAAGGCTACAGGTTTTCAAAAAAACCTATCTAATAATACAACAATTAAAACAACGCTTGTCGATACGCGATGCAATAGAGTCATTTTGGATACAATTGGGAGGACCGGCAACCTTGACGAACAAAACTGATCTGGAAAATTCTTCAACTTACTTCTCGTTAATCGAAAGGCTAGATCAAGGTGGCTCTATAATAGATTTACAAGAATTAGTTGATCATGTCAGTCAGTTATATGCGGGGGTTGATCTAAAGGCCGATAATCAAATACAAGTCATGACTATACATAAGTCCAAAGGCTTGGAATTTGATCATGTCATCTTACCGGGTCTTGGTCGTACGCCAAGATCGAGTCAAGGTGATTTATTGGTCTGGTTATTACGCCAACGTAATCATGGACAAGAAGACCTAATCTTAGCTCCAATACGCGCAGGCGGACAAAATCAAGCGCCAATTTACAATTATATTAATAATACGGATAAAACCAAACAACGCCACGAAGATGCTCGATTACTCTATGTTGCGATAACTCGTGCCAAAAAAACTTGCCATCTCATAGGCCACACAAGTCTGAAAGAAACTAAAGGTGAACTCAGTTGTAAACCACCATCGAGCGGTTCCTTGTTGTCCTATTTATGGCCAACAGTAAAAGCTCTCTATGAAAAAAATATGCCAGCGACAAGTGATAAGAGTGAAGAAGAATTAATACTTATGGTAAACCAAGAGACGACTCGACTATGCAAAGATTGGCAACATCCCGAACTACCACCCAGTTTAATAGGGCAACAAGTAATAGAAGGCAAAACAGAATCTGAACCAGTCTTGGTTGAGTTCGAATGGGCAGGAGAAACTATTAAACATATCGGTTCAATTGTGCACAGAGCGATTCAATGCATCGCTGAACAAGGTATCGTCAAGTGGACAACGGAACGAATTAATGCCGAGCAACAAGGTTTTGATAATGCTTTAAAACAATTAAGTGTCCCCAGACATGAAAGAATGGATGCCGTAGAATGTATCGTTAAAGCCTTAACAAATATGGTCACAGATGAGCGTGGACAATGGATACTCTCAATTAAACATAAACACCAAAAAAATGAGCACCCAATAAGTGGTATTGTTAATGATAAAATGACCAATGCAGTGCTCGATAGGACCTTTATAGACGCAGAAGGTAACCGATGGATTATCGATTATAAAATTAGTCGTCATGACGGTGAAAATAGCGATGCATTCCTTGACCATGAGCAGGAACGTTATAAAAAACAATTAGAGAAGTACGGTTCATTAATGAAGCAACTTGGAGAAAAAAATATAAAACTGGGTTTGTACTTTCCTCTATTACAAGGTTGGCGGGAATGGAAGTAACCTAAACAAGGACTTTAAAAATAAAGTCATTTTTTTAAAATTAGCTGCTACTTGGCATTACCAACGTTCAAAATATTCAAATAACTGAATATTCGGATATCATATTCGAAGCATGGACCTATAAATACTTGATTTTATCAAGAAATAAAATTGCTTATGAGAGCGGAATTGATGACGTCGGTTAGATAAAAGATTGGTAGGCGAATTGACCACGGATTTTCTTAAACCTGAAACTATTACTTTCCCATATTCGCGACGGCATCATTAATAGCATTGCCATAATCATTACCAATAGAAGAGTAATCTTCTTCAGCCATGACAGCAGTATAGCCAATAGCATAAGATGCTTTTAACAGGCCCATGCCGTCTTTATTACCGTCTGCCATCATCAACTCCATTGATGAATTACCTTTATCACCAAGAACTTGGTCATATGGACCCCATAACTTGGGTGCAGAGAATGGCCCCCCACCGTCCAACACATCCAAAACGATTCTACCTTCACCGAGGTGAAAGCCTAAAGCACCAAAACCCTCACCTTCGTAATAACTAAAAGTATTACCATTATCAAAGGTATGTTTGTATCGATTGATATACCGACCGACATAGCCTTGAGGCATTTTCATCCCACGGGTACTAACACGTTTAAGTTTTCCTTTTGCTTTGATTTCGGAGGCCACAGCTAGTATTGATTTTGTTTCTCCATATGGATTAGTAATAAATCGTTTGCCATTTTCTTTTGAATAAGCTCGATCACTGCTTTCACGAGTTCCGGTGACTTCTACATCATCCATCACGCTAATATCATCAGCAACAATATTACCAATGTCGCCAGCTGATGCTAAGCCAAACATAAATATGTTACTAGTAAAGAAAAGAAGTGGTAATTTATTAGTGTTTATCGAAGTTCTATGAACTAATACGCTATTTTTGCTTATCATGCATGGAGAAACTTTAGTAACCGATCTGTGATTGGATTTGAGTATTTTTTTAAAAAAAATTA
>CAJJDJ010000198.1 GCA_905182825.1 Thiotrichaceae bacterium UBA7359 | reverse complement strand
AAATGAAGATATAAGTGCCTATAATTCGTCCGCGACTTAAAGTTGATGTATGCTTTGCGCCAATTGAAAATAGTGTGTTTTTTATTACTTGGAATTTATTAAAACGTGACTAAAAAAATCTTAATATTGCCCGGTGACGGTATCGGTCCAGAGATCATTGCTCAGGCCGAAAAAGTGCTGGCCTTTCTGATTAATGAACGCGGTTTTGATTTGAAGCTAGATCATGGGTTGCTTGGTGGTTGTGCTTTAGACGCAGTGGGCGCACCTTTTCCAGATGAAACTCTAAAAAAAGCAAAATCATCTGCGGCTATCTTATTGGGAGCTGTAGGGGGACCAAAATGGGAATCTGTCGAGCGTTCTCTGCGACCGGAACGAGGTTTATTAGCGATACGTTCCAACCTTCAGTTATATGCTAATTTACGGCCAGCTGTGCTGTTTCCTCAATTAGCAATGGCTTCTACGTTGAAGGAAGAAGTCGTTAGCAATCTTGATATTATGTTTGTCAGAGAACTTACCGGTGGCATCTACTTTGGCGAACCGCGCGGTATAAGAATGCTTGATGATGGACAGCGACAAGGCTTTAATACGCTCGTCTATAGTGAGAGTGAGATTGAACGAATTGCGCGTACTGCATTTGAAGTCGCAAGTAAACGTCAAGGACGTGTTTGTTCGGTCGATAAGGCTAATGTATTAGAAGCAACTGAATTATGGCGAGAAGTCGTTAATAGTGTTGCTAAAGATTATCCTGATATTGAGTTACAACATATGTATGTCGATAACGCGGCAATGCAATTGGTTCGCGCACCAAAACAATTTGATGTAATCGTTACTACCAATATGTTTGGAGATATATTATCTGATTTGGCGTCAATGTTAACAGGCTCTATTGGCATGTTACCGTCTGCATCCTTAGCTAATGATGGAAATGGAATGTATGAACCGAGTCATGGTTCAGCCCCTGATATTGCAGGGCAGAATATAGCTAATCCTTTAGCGACGATATTATCTTTATCAATGTTATTACGCTATTCGCTTTGTGAAGTTGAAATAGCTGAACAAATCGAGCGAGCAGTCAGCCGAGTATTGTCAGAGGGATTCAGAACAAAAGATATTCATTCGGATGGGATGAATTGTGTGGGTACAAATGAAATGGGTGATGCGGTAGTTAAAGCATTGGCATCAATTGTTAATTAAAATTTATTTAGATAATTATAAAAAGTGTAATGACTGAGAAAAAATATAATGTTGCTATTGTTGGTGCCACAGGTGTTGTTGGGGAAACCATGTTGTCTATTTTGGAACAACGTGATTTTCCGGTTGGAGATGTTTATCTTCTGGCTAGTAGTCGTTCAGCAGGTAAACGAATTCAATTCAAAGGTAAGCATTTAGTTGTTGAGAAACTTGAGTCATTCGATTTTACCAAGGTACAAATAGGGCTTTTTTCACCGGGTGCATCTGTGTCTGCTATCCATGCGCCATATGCTGCTGAAGCAGGATGTGTTGTGATAGATAATACATCCCAGTTTCGTTATGAAGATGATATTCCTTTGGTCGTGCCTGAAGTAAATTCACACGCAATTGCTGATTATAAAAATAAAGGAATAATTGCTAACCCGAACTGTTCGACTATACAAATGATGGTGGCATTAAAACCAATCTATGACGCAGTTGGAATAGAAAGAATCAATGTTTGTACATATCAAGCTGTGTCAGGTACAGGTAAAGAAGCAATTGAAGAACTTGCAAAACAAACCGCTAATCTTCTTAATATGAAAGAGATTGAATGTAATGCTTATCCAAAACAGATTGCGTTCAATGTCCTACCTCATATAGATATCTTTCAGGATAATGGTTATACAAAGGAAGAAATGAAGATGGTTTGGGAAACTAGAAAAATATTTGAAGATGAATCAATCCAAGTAAATCCAACTGCTGTGAGAGTCCCCGTTTTTTATGGACATTCTGAAGCCCTTCATATTGAGACTAAAGAGAAGATTGATGTGGCAACGGCAAAAAAATTACTTGAAAAAATGCCTGGACTGGTTGTTATTGATGAGCATACCGATGGTGGCTATCCAACGGCTGTAACAGAGGCTGCCGGCGAAGACTCTATTTTTGTTGGACGTATTCGCGAAGATATTTCACATCCCCATGGACTGAACATGTGGGTGGTTTCAGATAATGTCCGTAAGGGAGCCGCATTAAATAGTATTCAAATAGCTGAAATTCTGGTAAAACGCTATTTATAAAGTATAGTTACCGTTGATATGTGAAGAACATTCGCAAGTTTAGAAGTATTGTAAATTGGTGTTAAATAGACATAAGTTTACATTCAAAAAAATGTAGTTGTTTGTATGGTTTTTTAAAATACATTTAGCATATTAAAGAATGGTACAGGGCATAATCTGGCGAGATTAAAAAATCATTTAAGTTGCTTGATATTAGCGTTTAGTCAAATGGGCGTAATAAAGTCTATATATGTGATTTTAAGCTTGAGTTAACGCTATTAACTGAATTGATTTCAAGGAAATTGAAGTAAAAATGAAACGTAAACTATACATATTCATGTTATTAACTTTAGCTCCAAAGATGGCTATTGGTATAGGCTTAGGTGACATTGAATTAAACTCAGTATTTAATGAACCGTTTGGTGCAAAGGTTCAATTACTTTCCCCTACTGCTGATGAACTTGATTCGCTTAATGTTGGTTTGGCTGACAGTGAAGCTTTTGCTAGAGCTAATATTGATCGTCCATTTATTTTAAGTGAACTTGAATTTACCTTACGACGTTCACCTGATTACATAAGCATTTATAGTAAAAAACCGATCCGTGAACCTTTTTTAAATTTTTTGATAGAAGTTAGTTGGTCTAATGGAAAATTATTTCGTGAATATACGGTTTTACTTGATCCTCCACAATACAATCCTAAGACAAGTGCTAGCGAGTTTACTGAAAATCAGTCGACTAGTTATATTTCTGAGGCAACAATAGAAACTGATGGCATAAGAGCTCGGGAACAGAAAGTTGATCAATCAAATAATTCAGCAATTAGTTCGTCAAGTATAAATTATTCAAGTGGTGATTATGGGCCGACAAATGAATTAGACACATTATGGTCCATCGCATCATCAATCCGTCGAGACTCATCAATCAGTTTGAATCAAATGATGTCAGCCTTATTTCATGCAAATCCGCAAGCGTTCTTCAACCAAAACATGAATGGGTTAAAGCGTGGCCAAATACTACGTATGCCCAACGAAAATGAGATTAATGCATTGACTAGCGGAGAAGCATCAACAGAGGTGAAAGCACAAAACATTGCTTGGTCTGGTGTTAAAAATGATTTTTCCATGAAGCTTAATGAACGTCCCGTAAGAAATGTAACTCTTGAATCATCAGATTTTCTCGAAGCATCTGCGGATGAATTGTTTGTTTCTGAATTAAAACTAGTGACAGCAGAAGATACGGGCAAAAGAATACAAGAAGTTTCTAATGTAGATGGAGAACGAGGTAAAAACTTAATGTTAGTCAAAGGCTTGATGTTAGATGAAAACTTGGCATTGCCTGAAAACTTGATATTGGCTGAAGATATTCAGGGATTAACCGATGAACAGATGGAATTGCAGGAACGTATGGATGAGTCTGAAACGTTACTTGAAGATCTTAATCGTTTGGTGGCGCTAAAAGATAACAAGCTAGCTATGCTTCAAGGACAGGTAGTCGAACAAAATGACTTGATTGGGGTAGAAGTTGATTCAATTGATGAAGAAATAGAACTAATGGAGAACGACTTTGACGAAATAGTTGAGATAGAAACTGCAAAAAATGAATTACTAGTCGATAACGCAGAAAGACTTGAAACAGTTGATGAAGAAGTTGTTGATGTAATTAAATCAGAAATAGCATCAAGTTCTGATCGCATCATGGGCGACGAGGCAACTGGGACAATTACAACAACATTGCCGAACGTTTCTCTCGATGATCCCAAAGTGTTAACACTAACAATTGCTGTTGTTCTAGTTTCGTTTGTGCTTATTCTTTTTTTAGTAATAAAAATATTTAGAAAAAAAACACCTACTTCCTTCGAAAATATAGTCCTTAACGACACTATGGAGAAGGAAGTATTGCCTGAACTTGACTCAGGTTCTGAAGTAGTAACTGATTTACAGTCTAATTCGGAAGATGAAACATTAATAGCGTTGCCCGAATTGGATAATGCTGTCGATGAACAGATAGATTCTGAGGGAGTGACCATTTTTAATTCAGGTATACAGTCTGGTTCAAAAGAAGAAACAGACATGTCGAAAGCGACAATAGATCTAGATGTTGTAGAGGAAGCGACACTGATAGTTGAAGGAACACAATATGAAGACCCGATGCAAGAAGTCAATACTTATATTGCATTTGAACAATTCGATGAAGCAGAAGCATTTGCACGTAATGTGGTGAATAAATTTCCTGATAATGTTGAATATCATATGAAATTGCTAGAAGTATTTTATACCGCAGCTAACAAGAAAAGTTACGAGCAAGAAGCCAATTTTTTATATGATAAATTTGGTGAAGACAATGAAAGTTGGTCTATGGTCATGGCTATGTGGTCTGAAATGTCTCCTAATCGAGACCTGTTTGAAAAAGATGTTGATGATGCGAATGATGTTGGCGAATTTATTGATATAACCGATGATGGTGAAGCAAGAAGTGAAGACGGAGGTCTTGATTTTGATACAGTTGTCGGCGAAGAAATATCAACTGATGAAGCTATGCTAGATATCATCTCATCAGGAAAAGCTGAAAACTTGTTGAATGTAACTTCGGCCACAAGTTTAGAAGAAAAAAGTTCTAAGTTACTTGGATTAAAAACAGAATCTGAATCAGAGAGTCTTAATATTAACATTCTAGAAGAACATAAAACTGTAGAGCTTGGTATGGGCGCTTCTACTGAAGCAAATGATGATGATAATCTGATCGATTTTGATATAGGTGAAAATGAGAACTTTGAAATTGAAATAAGCGAGTCGAAAGATTCTATTTTAGAAATAGACCTAGGTGCAAGTGAATTAGATGAAGATGAAACGTCTAGACTCAATTCGACGGATGATGATGATAATCTACTCGATTTTGATATGGGTGAAGTTGAGAACCTTGAAATAGAAATAAGCGAGTCGAAAGATCCTATTTTAGAAATAGACTTAGGTACAAGTGAATTAGATGAAGATGAAACGGGTAGACTTAATTCGACGGATGGAGATGACATTCTACTTGATTTTGATATGAGTGAAGATGAAAACATTGAAATTGAAATAAGCGAGTCTAAAGGTTCCGGTTTAGAAATAGACCTAGTTACAAATAAATTAGATGAAAATAAAGAAATAGAGTTTGATAAATCAACTGAAGGAACGGATAAGACATCAGACTTAGAATTAGATATGAATATAATAAAAGAGTCTGAAACGGCTCAAGTTAATAATTTAGATTTTGAATCAAATATGGAAGATGGCATGAGTCTTAATATTGATGAAAAAGTTGAAATAACAGAAAATGCTGAGCAGGGCAGTAACGACGATGAAAATATTGCTTTTGTTCCCGCGGAAGTACAAGTAGGAGAGCAAACTTTAGAAGATGAAGTTGCAACTAAGCTTGATCTTTTGAAGGCCTATGTCGAATTAGGAGATAAGGATAGCGCTAAGACTATTTCAGATGAAATTATGGACGTTGGTAATGATGAACAGCGACAACAAGCTGAAAATCTCTTAGAACAGGTCTAGAGACAACTAAGTTTAAGCCATTAAAAGCTCTCATACATTAATATTTACTTTATGCGACAGAGTTATATTAATCATTAGTATGACTAGTTCAGAATGAAGATTGCACTAGGAATTGAATATAATGGTTGTAATTATTATGGTTGGCAAAGGCAATCAATTTCACCAACCATACAACAGACTTTAGAAACAGCGTTATCAACTATCGCAAATGAAAGTATTAGAATATATTGTGCGGGAAGGACTGATACCGGTGTTCATGCGATTCAACAGGTTATTCACTATGAAACGTCATCCATAAGAGATACACAAGCTTGGGTACGCGGTACAAATTCAATACTCCCAAAAGATATCTCAGTTATATGGGCATTAGAAAGTAAAGATGATTTTCATGCTAGATTTAGTGCAGAACAAAGAACATATCAATACTTAATTCTAAATCGACCTGCACGCCCAGCTATATTTAATGGTTTGGCTTCTTGGGAATCTAGACCGATTGATTTAGTCAAGATGAAGCAAGCCTCAACTTGTTTTATTGGACAACATGATTTTACTTCATATAGGTCGATTGCTTGCCAGGCAAACTCACCTATCAGAACAATACATGATTTTGAGATTGATAAATGGGAAGACTGGATAGTTATTACATTAAGTGCAAACGCTTTTCTTCATCACATGGTCAGAAATATAGTTGGCGTATTAATGACTATCGGCCTAGGTAAGAAAGAAGTAAATTGGGCATCTGAGGTATTAGCAGCTAAAGATAGAACAGTCGGTGGCGTAACTGCACCGCCTGATGGATTATATTTGGTTAATATTGAGTACCCGAAAAGGTTTTCTATTCCGGGTGCAAAATCGGTAATAGAAAAATTTGAAATTTGTCGTTAATAATTAATTTTATAGCAATAAAGAAATGAAATACTTAAAACATACTCGAGTGAAAATATGTGGTATCACAAACGTTGAGGATGCAAATTCTGCTGTTGCAGCAGGAGCTGATGCAATTGGTCTTGTATTTTATAAGGCTAGTCCACGCTATATTTCGATTAGTCTAGCCAAACAAATCACGGATAGTATTTCACCTTTTATTAATTGTGTTGGTCTGTTTGTAGATGCGGATGATACTTATATCCATGAGGTCATAGAAAAGGTTGCGATTGATACAATTCAGTTTCATGGACAAGAAACGGAACAGACTTGCGCTTTATTCAACAAGCCTTATATTAAGGCAGTCAGAATGGAAAATGGTGTTTGCCTATATGATGAAGTTGGAAAGTATCCAACAGCGAAGGCTCTATTGCTTGATGCTTATGTGAGAGGAGTGCCTGGTGGTACTGGAAAAGCTTTTGATTGGAATATCATCCCAAATGATTTATCGAAACCGATTATACTTGCTGGCGGGTTGGGTATAACTAATGTCAAAAAAGCGATTTCTCAAGTACACCCTTTTGCTGTAGATGTAAGTGGTGGTGTAGAGAAAGAAAAAGGGATAAAAGATCCCATTAAAATTAAAAAATTTATTAGTGAGACTATTAATGCCTGAAAAGAATAAAAAAATAAATACGCTAGAAATGAAATCGTTTAAGAGTATGCCGGATAAGCGTGGACACTTTGGTCCTTATGGTGGTCGATTTGTTTCTGAAACCTTAATGGGACCGTTAGAAGAACTTGAGAAAGCATACAAAAAATATCAGAATGATCCTGATTTTATTGCCGAATATAAACATGATTTAAAGCACTATGTTGGACGGCCATCACCTTTATATCATGCAGAACGCTGGAGTAAGCAACTTGGTGGTGCTCAAATTTATTTGAAACGTGAAGATTTGAATCATACCGGTGCTCATAAAATAAACAATACAGTTGGCCAAGCCCTTTTGGCTAAATTAATGGGAAAACGACGTGTTATTGCAGAGACTGGTGCTGGTCAGCATGGTGTCGCAGCGGCAACAGTTGCAGCTCGCTATGGGATGGAATGTATCGTCTATATGGGTGCTGAGGATATTCAAAGACAGGCTATGAATGTCTTTCGTATGAAGTTGCTAGGAGCAACTGTTGTTCCAGTTGAAGCCGGTTCAAAAACATTGAAGGATGCACTGAATGAAGCTATGCGTGATTGGGTGACCAATGTGGATGACACATTTTATATCATCGGTACTGTTGCTGGTCCTCATCCATATCCAACAATGGTGAGAGATTTTAATGCAATAGTTGGATGTGAAGCACGCCAACAATGCTTGGACCAAGTTGGCTGTCTACCAAAAGCTTTGGTTGCCTGTGTTGGTGGAGGTTCTAATGCTATTGGATTGTTTCATCCTTTTTTAGATGATAAAGAAGTTTCTATTTATGGTGTTGAGGCAGCCGGAGAAGGTATTGAAACAGGACATCATGCCGCTCCTTTAAGTGCTGGGAAACCTGGCGTTTTACACGGAAACCGAACTTATCTAATGGAAGATAAATATGGTCAAATAATTGAAACACACTGTATCTCGGCGGGATTGGATTATCCAGGTGTCGGCCCGGAGCATGCTTGGTTAAAGGATACTGGACGAGTTAAATATGTGTCTGTCACAGATGATGAAGCATTGCAGGCTTTTCATGATTTGACGCGTATTGAGGGTATTATTCCTGCTTTAGAGTCTAGTCATGCATTGGCTTATACAGCAAAAATTGCTCCGGAAATGAATAAAGATGCGATAATTGTTGCAAATTTATCGGGTCGAGGGGATAAAGACATCCATACGGTTGCCGCGCATGAAGGTATTACACTTTAAACGAGAATTAGAAACTATGAATAATCGTGAGCGTTTGATGGAGATAATGACTGAACAAGATTTGGATCGTCTGAGACTTGCTGAATTACTAAAAGTCAAACGCGCAGAAGTGGATAATTGGTTGTTATCACGTGAGTCAAAAAATAATAAAGAAATACCCGATATGGCTATCGAGTTGCTTGAAGTGAAGTTGGATTTAAAAGAGTAACTTGAACAGTAAAGTAGCATACCCTGACATTCAAATTAAGACATTATGAGCAGAATTAAAGCGTGTTTTAGCGCACTTAAAAATAATAAGAAAAAAGCACTTATTCCATTTATCACTGCAGGCGATCCATCATTCGACATAACTGTTGAATTAATGCATGTTCTAACAGAAGCAGGAGCAGATATTATTGAGTTAGGCGTGCCTTTTTCAGATCCTATGGCCGATGGGCCAGTGATACAACGTGCGAGTGAACGCGCCTTGTCAAATGGTACGAATACTGATGATGTATTTAACATGGTTAAAAAGTTTAGAATCAAAAATGAATCTACTCCTATTATATTAATGGGCTATTTAAACCCTATTGAAGTGATGGGCTATGAAATTTTTGTAAAGAAAGCGGCAAATGTAGGCGTTGATGCTCTGATTGTTGTTGATTTGCCGCCTGAAGAGTCTGCTGAATTTGGTGAAGTTTTGAAACCATATGGCATCGATCAAATATTTCTTATTTCACCTACGACGCAAGGTCGACGCTTAGATAGAATTTGTGAAGTTGCTACAGGCTTTCTGTATTATGTCTCGTTGAAGGGAGTAACAGGTAGTAGTCAACTGGATGTCAACTCGATTAAGGATAAGCTGAATGAGATTCGTAGTAAAACTTTATTGCCTCTTGGTGTTGGGTTTGGAATTAAAGATCCGCAAATAGCTGAAGATGTCGGAAGAGTATGTGATGCAGTTATTGTGGGTAGCGCCTTAGTTGAAAGAATCGCAGCACATGCTGAGAACAGTGAAAAAATGAAGTTAGAAATATCATCATTCATGCGTTCTTTGCGAACGGCACTAAATAATATTGGATGAAATGTATAAATGAGTTGGTTTAAAAAAATATTACCCTCGCAAAAAAAAATCAATGGAATTTCACGACGCACCGTTCCAGAGGGTGTTTGGACAAAGTGCCCAGAATGTAACTCCGTATTGTATCGCGCAGAACTCAATAGGAATAACCATGTTTGTCCTAAATGCGATCATCATATACGAATCAG
>CAJJDJ010000197.1 GCA_905182825.1 Thiotrichaceae bacterium UBA7359 | reverse complement strand
TCTGCAAGGATTCAATATCGCTAATCACGTCCTGTACTGGTTCCGGATCAACCTCTATTTCTAATGCCTCGCTGACAGTATTTAATAAATCTTCTGTCATTTGACTATCTTGTTCAACTTCAACAGTCTCTTCCGCATCATCTTGAGTTTTTTTGTTTTCTTGACCTGTCATTTTTAACCTCTTTTTAGACAATAAAATCCCTGCATTCATCCGAATGCATGCTGACTATGTGGGGATTAATTTTTCGAGTTCAAGGCAATACCAAGCATCTTTGCTGTAATATCAACAATTGGAATGACGCGCTCATAATGCATTCTCGTAGGTCCTATGACACCCAAAACACCCAATATTTCGCCATCTACTTCATAGGGAGACGTGACAACACTGCAGTTATCTAAGACATCATAACCTGATTCTTCACCAATAAAAATCTGCATGCCGTCCGCATTTATTGCTTGCTCAAGCAAATGCAAGATATCGCGCTTTTGATTAAAAGTTTCAAATAGTTGCTTTAATTTTTCTACATCAGAAAGTTCTGCCAAATCCATTAAATTTGTTTGGCCTGAAAATAATAAATCATCACTTTGGCTATTGTTATCATTGTTCGTGAATGCAGTTTGCGCCATTTCAATCGCTGACTGCATAGACTGGTTGACCTCTTCTTTCATCTTTTCTAACTCTTCTAGAATTGATGCTCGAACAACTTTCAAGTCTTTGCCAACAAAGATATCGTTAAGATAATTAGAGATCTTTTGTAACTCAGGAGTTGAGTAATTTTTATCAGTATTGATGATACTATTTTGCACTTCTCGATCATTCACAACTAATATTACTAATACTCGATTCGAAGATAATGAAACGAACTCAATATGCTGTAATTTAGATTGACTTGTCCGAGGCAGCATAACTACTCCCGCCAACTGTGTTATGTTGGACAACATAGATGAAGTTCGTTGTATCAATGAGGAGTAATCATTTTCAGGGGACATTTCTCGTGCGATTTTTTCGACTTCTGCTGATTTAAGATTATTTACCCTCAGCAGGCTGTCTACAAACAATCTATAACCCTTTGCTGTAGGTACACGCCCTGCTGAGGTGTGAGGTGAATGTAATAAACCAAAATCCTCAAGATCAGCCATAACATTACGTATTGAGGCGGGACTCAAGTTTAATTTTGAATCTTTAGAGAGCGTGCGCGAGCCAACTGGAGCACCATCATTAATAAAATGCTCCACTAAAGCCTTAAATAGAGATAGGCTGCGTTCAGATAATTGCGACGATTCTGTTGCTGAGACCATACTTAATTGAGTGTTGCCAGTGTAATAATGTCAAACTTAGCACTGTCCTGTATTGAGTGCAAAATATCTTCAATACAACTTATAATCATAATCATAAATTAATAACTTCTATAACTTATTGGTCACACCCGCAGAGCATGTTATGTTTGTCTCAAGCTAACAAGATAGATTCAAAAAACATGTTTAAACGAATCGGACTCATTACCAATTCTGGCGTCAAAGCTATTCAGTCCACATTAGCAGAGATACTCGATTATCTTCAGTCTCGCGATCGAACAGTAATTCTTGATAAATGTTGCGCTGAGTTAGTGAACGATCACAACTTTGATATTTTTGATGCTAGTGAATTAGGCGAACATTGTGACCTCGTCATCGCCATTGGTGGTGATGGCACAATGTTGATGGCTTCACATACACTATGTGATTTTAACATACCTTTGCTTGGTATCAATCTCGGCCATGTAGGTTTTTTAGCAGACATACCGGCAGATAATATCGCTAATAATATGGATGAAATATTAAATGGTTGTTATGTCGAAGATGTCCGCTTTCTTCTCAGAGGTAGAGTATTACGAGAGGAAAAATGTATATTCGAGGGTAATGCCATTAACGATATTATTATCCAAAAGTGGAATATCGCTCGTTTGCTCGAGTTGGAAACTTATATCAATGGCAAATTTGTTCATACTCATCGATCTGATGGCATGATTATTTCATCGCCGACAGGATCGACTGCTTATGCTCTTGCTGGTGGCGGACCAATTGTTCACCCATCACTTGATGCGCTTTTATTGGTGCCCATTTGTCCACATTCATTAACTAACCGACCTATTGTGATCGACGGTAATAGTCAGATCGAGGTAGTCATAGGTAATAGCGAAATTGATAAGGCACATCTTACTTTAGATGGTGTGACAATGATCGAACTTGTTCCTAATGATCGTGTTCGGATAGAAAAAAAGGACAAAAATATAAAATTAATTCATCCGCCTAATCACGATCAATTTCATATTCTTCGCGAAAAATTAAATTGGAGCAAATAAACTTGTTACGCCAACTCGTCATCAGTGATCTAGCTATTATTGATAGTCTTAATATTGATTTTAAATCAGGTATGACTGTTTTGACTGGTGAAACAGGTGCTGGTAAATCTATTCTGCTCGACGCATTAGGTCTGGTGTTAGGCAACAGGGCTGATACTAATATGATCAGAGGGGGTAAAGATAAAACCGACATAACAGCAGTCTTTTCAATCAACAATAACCCGTATGTCAATGATCGCCTTGATGCTATGGATATAGCCTCTGAGGATGAACTATTTATTCGACGTACAATTAACAAGGATGGTCGTTCACGAGCTTATTTAAATAACACTCCTGTCCCTGTTCAAACCTTACGTGAAATTGGCGAATACCTAATTGATATTCATGGACAAAATGCACATCAATCATTATCTCGATTAAAGACTCAACGTGAAATACTAGACCAAGCCGGATCTTATGCTTCTCTGTTGAATGATGTTGCAGATAATTATCATGAATGGAAACAGGTAAGCGAACATCTTCAGAGTTTTGAAACTAACGGAAATAATATTGAAACACGATTAGCATTTCTCAAATATCAAATAGATGAACTTACTCAGCTTGATGTCGGCAGATTAGAATATGAATCGCTTGTAGATGAATTTAATCGCCAAACTCATTCTCAAGATCTGATAGCAACATGCCAAAAAAAATTGATGGATCTATCAGAATCAGACTCTGCAATATTTAGTCAACTCGTTCACCATCAGCTTGCAATCACAAAACTTTGCAAAATAGATAATTCACTCGAAACCGTTAGTAGTCTGCTAGACAGTGCTGCCATTCAAATCAATGAGGCATGCTCTGGATTAAAAGACTATATCGACCGTTTTGATTCTGATACTAGTCAATTGAACATAATAGAAATTCGTCTGGATAAAATCAATGAATTAGCGCGTAAGCACAAAGTAAAACCGGAAGCATTATATGAACAACTTGTTTTGTTGTCATCGCAATTACATCAATTAGAAGGAAGTCAGAAAGAATATGAGTTACTGCAAAAAAAGAAAATCGAGTTATCTAAAAATTACAAAATACTGGCTAAAAGACTTAGTGAAGAAAGAAAATTAACTGCAACAAAAATTGCATTAGCAGTAACGAATAAACTGGTGGATCTTGGTATGGGCGGAAAGTTTGATATCAGTTTTGAGGCAACAGAAAGTCCAGAAAAAATTATCCCTCACCAATTCGGCATGGATAAAATTTCTTTTATAGTTTCAACTAATCCGGGACAACCACTAAGGCCAATTTCTAAAGTTGCTTCTGGTGGTGAATTATCACGCCTTAGCCTTGCAATTCAGATCATTGCTTCAAAAGATAATGGTGTTCCTACTATGATATTTGATGAAGTCGATGCAGGCATCAGTGGTGGTATTGCTGAAACAGTTGGAAAGTTATTAAATAGCTTGGGCGAACATCGCCAAATATTTTGTGTTACCCACCTGGCACAGGTTGC
>CAJJDJ010000196.1 GCA_905182825.1 Thiotrichaceae bacterium UBA7359 | reverse complement strand
AACATAGCCTACAGCCAATAAAGTTGCATCATTATCAACAATTAATATTATGGAACTTGAAGGTAAATATTTGTAATCGTAGTGCAGTATCAAAGAATTTTTGATTGTTCTGTGACTGACAACATCTCATTGATATAGGTGTATTTCTCTCTAGGTTTTCCTTTGGGTTCTCCACGCTGAATTTCTTTAGCGTCTATATTCTTCCAATCATCATAATTCACAGAATGAATGTTCTTCTTTTGTAGAATCTTATCTATAGCATCAGCACCTGATTTTTTAATGCCGTTATCTAATGTTGTTAGATCTTGTAATAGACAAGAAACAGTTCCAACACTGCACGCTCGATTTGTTCCAATTATGCCACTAGGCCCACGTTTAATCCAACCTGCCGTATAAAATTGCGGAACGAGGTTGTTATCATTATCAGTAACCCTACCATTTTCATTGGGTATGGTCCCCCAGCTTTCATGAAAAGGCACTCCCTTAATTGGGATTCCTCGATAACCTATACTACGAAACAAAATACCGCTCTCGAGTTCTATTGTTTCTCCTGTACCCATAGCAGATTGTTTGAAAGGCTCTCCGGACAAACTGTTTTTTTCAAGAACAACTTTTTCTAATCTAGAACCACCAACTAGTTCTTTAGGACCCATTAAAAAACTGAAGAAACATTGTTTAGATTTACTTTTATCAATGTCAAGTTTAGAAAATTCGCAAAAAAGGTTATATACTTTTTTACTGGCTACATTACTTTTTTCTTCTAACTCACTTTTGCTCCCTGGACCGAGCAGCATATCACGCTCGTTTACAATAGGGTTGCAGTCTGTGAGTTCTCCAAATTCACGTAATTCTTTTGGTGTGAATTTAGCTTGTGCAGGTCCACGCCTACCAATGACATGTATTTCTTTTAATTTACTTTCAGCTAATGTGTCTAGTGCGTGTTGTGCAATATCAGTATGCTTCAATTCATCGACAGTCTTAGACAATATTCTACTGACATCAGCAGCAACATTTCCTTGGCCGATAATCACAGCGACGTCGTGAGAAAGATCAAATTCACGGTCACGATAATCAGGATGTCCATTATACCAGCCGACAAATTCTGTCGCGGTATAACTGCCTTTTAAATCTTCACCAGGAACACCTAACTTACGGTCCGACTCTGCACCGCAAGTAAATATAACAGCATGATGAGATTCACATAATTCTTCAACGGTTATATCTGTCCCAATAGTTACATTAGCTATTAAATTGAAATCAGACGAATCAGCAATTTTTTCATAAAGCTTTATTGCTTGTTTTAATTTTTGGTGGTCAGGAGCAACGCCACTTCTGACTAAGCCGAAAGGTGAGGGCAGTTTTTCGAGCACATCGACCTTCACAGAGACTTCAGACTTGATTAATGCTTCAGCTGCGTAGAATCCGCTCGGACCGCTGCCCACAACTGCAACAAGCAGTGGATTCTGTTTTGTACCTAGCGTTGACATAAATCCTACTAGAAGCCTAGTTCTGTCTTACGGTCTTCTGCACCAGCTAGTGGCTCCATTTGTTCTTCACAAACAGGAAGTCCTATTACTCTTTCGGCATTAATTTCAATCCACTTTTCTAGCTCTTCAGGGATGTCATCTCCTTCATAGATAGCTTGAACAGGACATTCTGGTATGCATGCACTGCAGTCAATACAAACATCCGGGTCGATATACAGCATTTCATCATCATGATGAAAACAGGCGACAGGGCAGACTGTCACACAATCAGTGAAACGGCAGTCTATACAGTTTTCAGTTACGATTGTTGTCATCGTTTACTCCTAGCCTTAACAGGCAGTTTCTCTAGTGATAATTAAAGTTTTGTAGTCGGTGTTATTTACCCGCGTATAATAAAATTTCCCCTCGGTTTAGTTCAATAGAATCACCGCACCAACGTTCGAAGGGACTATTCATTAAAGAATCACTGATAATGAGACCGAGGGATTCTAAATGTTTAAAATAATGACGAAGAAATGAAGGTTGGTAATCACAACTTCGAGTAAATGTGGGTAAGAGCTCTGATTTGGTTTGACAAATGATGGAACCACGTTTCATTCCAGCCCCGGCACGAATACCCATTTGACCGAGCACAATAATTGTACCTGCCAGCATATTCACTCCCGTAAAGTCCCCTGAATCACCACCAACAACTATTAAACCGCGTCGCATGACATGACCCGTTTCATTCTTTACATTGCCATGCACGATAATTTCACCGCCTTGCATACCCATAGTACTTCCGCGATAACCACTACCAACCATGTGGCCTGCATTTCCTTTAATGGTAATTCTTCCGCCAAGCATTTCTGGACCAACCCAATCGGAAGCATCCCCCTCAACAATTATTTCACCACCACTCATAGCTGCACCAATATGTACACCGACATTACCAGAAACAGTCATTTTTCCAAAGGACATAGTCGAAGCTATGTGTTTCACATTTACTAAATCACCTTCAATATCGATTTCACCATCAAATTCCCCACTACACTCAAAGAAGTTTTTTAATGGAACTTGACAATTACCATGAAAGACAATCAAGTCTTCTATTTCAGTCATGTTGAGTGACTGCATTCGGTCAGGACAAACACAGTCGGCTTCTAAAGGGACTTCAGGTTTAGTGTGTAATTTTAATTTGAGAGGCATTCGTTAAGGTACCGTTATCATTATTTTAATTAATTTTCAAAACCAAGTTTGAGCAAGTGGATATGATATTGACCTAATCCGCCACCATAATTACCCGCTGATATTTTCTTGATGCCAGGTTTTATAGCAGCCATCACACCAACGCGCATTGCTTGTTCAACTGCCTCTAATGTTAAACCATCGATAACTATTTCAAGAACACTATTAATACCATCATCTAATTCAGATTTTTTTACGACGCCACGTAATGTTGGGCAATACGCATCATTTGTAGAAGCAATCATTTTTTTATATTTTGAACCGACTTTACTACCACTACGAACAACTCCATTAGGAAATGGAAGAATAATATCGGTTAATTGACTCATTGCTTTTGTTGCAGCATTTGCTGCTTTCAATGTTGATTTTTGATCCTTACCTAAGATTAATAAGTTACCACCACCAACAGCTTCTTGAACATTAAATTCATCATTAACCAGAAATTCACCGTCCATGACAGGAATGCGCCAGAATTTAAAACCATCTATAACTTTACTAATTTGATGCCCATCACCAAAGTAACGCAATTTGCCACCAACCATAACTGGTGAGCCACCAGCTAAACCGTTATAGCAGGCAGTAGTTGGACAGGTCATTACGCATTGACCTATTCGTTCCATTAAACGTTTGCCCAAACTTTCAGCATCCATGGCAAATATTAAAACGCTTACGCCGGGCCTTAGATCGGGAGAGTCATTGGCATTAATTATAGTTTCTATTCCGGCTTCACATTTGCAACCAATAACGGACGTTGCAAAACCAGTTATTGATTGTGCTGCCGCCATGGCCCATTCCTTCGAATCTGCAGTAATAATGACGCGACTGCCATACATTTTAAAAGCTTCAGCAAAGGTATCGACAATAGTTGTTGATTTAATCTTCATAGCTATGCCTTTCCTGTTGCTATAATTTCATGATCATGAAGATAACTATCATCCACTGCATAATTAGAAAATTCGATTGAATAATAGCTTTCAAAAAAAGGTTGCACTACCTCTTCAATCTTTTTGTCATATTCGGGTGTAATATGTAAGAGTTTACCGATAAAATCAGTAATAAACTCATGGTTACCTATGATGGTGTTTCCTGATTTGATGACGTAACGCGGGGCATTAAACATCATCTCCTTATCATCTATTTCATCATATATTGTTATATCTGCATCTGCTCCAACACCTAAATGACCTTTATTATTTAAGCCTAAGGCTCTAGCTGGACCTGCTCTTGTAATGATAGCAATTTCATTCAGTGTATATTCGCGGTCTAAATCACGCAGCGAACAATTCTCTAATGCTCTTTGATTGACGCGTTTCATTTCTTCATGGCGAAATGCCTTATCCATAAGCAGTTTAATGAGCTTAGGATAATTCATGAAAGAACCGCCGTTAGGGTGGTCAGTCGATAAAATCACTCGCCAAGGATCTTTTGCCATTAAGAATATTTCAAGACCAATTGCCCACTGCAGGGTGTGCATATAAATGTGTTCTTGATAGTTGAAAGGCAGAATTCCGCAGCCACTTTCACATTCTGTATCTGCATTGACCCATTTACCTTTGGTATGTCCCTTTAATACGTAAGCCAATGGCGCATCAGCGGTCATGATAGTTGACTTACCAAACATAACCTGACCGACATCACAGGTGATGTTTGGATGGTTATCAACGTACTCAACAATTTCCGCAGCTTTAGAAATCGGATCCTTGCCTAACTCTCCTCCATAACTATGAAACTGTATATGCGCGATATGGGCACGCATATCACCGGCTGTTTTCATTGTTTCCAATGTGGTTTTATAGTTTCCACTATGCCCAAGGTTGTTGCAGTGAATATGCGGTGGGTGAGGAAAGCCTTGTTTATCAACGGACTTTATGAATGCTTCAATAATTTGGCGAGGGGTCAGACCCTCATCAGTTTTTTCATCGATGTCAGAAACATTTGAGTTTTTCTTACCTTTCCAGGGCTCATCACCACCGGGATTAACTAATTTTACTGTATAAGCTTTTGTTGCATTGATCCACCAGGCCACGGCCTGATCAAACTCTTCTATACGCTTTTCACTTAGTAGCTTCTGCAAGAATATATTTTCGCCGAGCAAGACATAAAACCCTTTATCTATAACAGGAGTATCATGAAATTCTTCAAGAGTGTGTCTCGCTCCAATTGGAGTTACAGCTGCTTCCATTGCAGTCGTATAACCTAATGTTGCATAGCGGTACCCGGTAGCAAATGTAGAGGGGACTGTGCCACCCGTTCCTGAGCGTGTGAATGGTGTTCCAGGGTGCACATCATGACGATGATCTTCAGGTTGAAGTTTTCTTGCCGCGTTTACTTTAGGGCCAGCAATGTGGCAATGGATGTCAACACCACCTGGCATAATGACCATACCTTGTGCGTCAATAACGGTTACATCTTCAGGAACAGAATCTACTATTCTACCGTCTTGGATGCAGATTTCTTTTATCTTGCCATCTATATTATTGGCAGGGTCATAGACTTTGCCATTTACGATGCGCATAGCTGCTGACATTTCATACCCCTAAATATTATCGTTATATTTTAATGAGTAATTTTACGACGGCAGCAATCTGCAATTTTTTAATCACAATACTAATAGTTACTAAAAGAATAACGGTTTGTATTTATGACCAGTGCTTATTTTCTCGTAAATGGTCTCAATTTATTCCTAAAAGTTATACTACAAAAACACTATAGTTTATGCAGAACTAAAATTAAAGTGACACTTGTCTTTTAAATAGGTGCCGCCACTTTTTCTTCGCCATGCGCACCACTTGCATAATGTTTAGCTAACATCAATTCATTCACTCTTTTATTAATCCCCTTCAAGATCGTTTCGTCATCTGGAAACGGCGATTCAAATGCTGGACGTAAAGTTATCGGCACATCGTCCATACGATACACTGTTCCGGAGGTATTAATACCGTAAGTTGATGTGCGAAAAGCTACATGTGCATCTTTACTAGTCTCAGTAGATTTAGTGTCGAGCACAACTATGGGAATACTTTTTAAATGTGCTATCGCTTTCTTGGGAAAATTTGATGCGGGATCACTTGCAATAATCATTGCTGCGTCGGCATGCCCATTGGCCAAGGTGTCAACAGTGGTAAATTCTCCAGGATTAAAGCGCGGGTATCCTCGACTAAAATTAACACCAAAAGGATAGCCTGTCTGCCAGGAAACAACGTTGTCGGCACCTGTCACATTTCCATGCCCACGGACAGGTTTTGCAACAAAATGAGTAAATTCGTTTAGATCGGTTGCCAGAGCGAGTAGGGCACCTGAATTAAAATGCCTACCACGTGTCATGGTCAGGCCCATACCAAAAAAGAGTACACCAAATCGACAGTTCTTCATACGGTCGCTTAGATC
>CAJJDJ010000195.1 GCA_905182825.1 Thiotrichaceae bacterium UBA7359 | reverse complement strand
TTAAATTAGGTTTAACGAAAAATGCGTTTTATTTTATTAAATATCTTCATTTTCTTCTCATCGTCAATTTTCGCTGAGACGGTGACAATTAATAATGTGCGGGTTTGGGCCGCGCCTGATAGCACACGTATTGTGTTTGATATTAGTGGACCTGTTAAACATAAGTTGACACAGCTATCAGCGCCTTATCGAACGGTTATCGATCTTAAGGAAACATCAATGACCAAAAAATTGATACAGCCCGGCTCTGCAGATAAATATTTACAAGCTATTCGTTCAGCTACGCGTAATCAAGATGATCTTCGCATAGTATTTGATCTGAAAAAAATTGTTCAATATAAAACATTCCAGTTAAAACCAAATAAAAAATATGGTCATCGACTTGTCGTTGACCTTTATGAGTCTGATTCGGAAGAAACAAAAAGGAATAATGCTCAACAAGAAACTACAGCATCAAAAAGAGCTCGTGATGTGATAGTTGCTATAGATGCTGGTCATGGTGGTGAAGACCCTGGTGCCGAGGGACCAAGCGGAGTCTATGAAAAAAATGTAGTGTTGAAGATTTCTCAAGAGCTCGTAGACATTATTAATAAAGAACATGGCATGCGTGCGGTGATGATTCGTAAGGGCGATTACTATATGTCTCTTCGTAAGCGTATTAATAAAGCACGTGAATATAAGGCGGATTTATTTATGTCCGTTCACGCAGATGCATTTCGTGATCCTAAGGTGCAAGGCTCTTCTGTTTATGTGTTGTCTAAACGAGGAGCAAGTAGTGAAGCAGCTAAATGGATAGCCGAATCTGAAAATGCATCTGATTTGATAGGTGGCGTTAGTTTAGATAATAAAGATGATGTACTGGCTTCGGTGTTACTGGATTTATCACAGACTGCTAGTCTTGAAGCTAGTATTGATATTGCTGATCGTGTACTAAAAGGACTAAAAAGCGTTGGTAAGGTACACAAGCGTACAGTGCAGTCAGCCGGTTTTGCGGTATTGAAGTCACCTGATATTCCTTCAATATTGATTGAAACGGCATTTATTTCTAACCCGAGTGAAGAACGAAAATTATTGAGTAAAAAACATCGTACTAATATGGCAAATGCTATTATGGTTGGGCTACGTGGCTATTTTAGAGACTTTGCTCCAGAAGGAACTGTGCTGGCTTCACGAAAGCATATTATAGGATATGGCGAGACGCTCTCGACTATTGCACAGCACTATCAGATCAGTACGGATACTTTACGACGACACAATGATTTGAAAGGTGATTTGGTTCGTACCGGGCAGACCATAAGTATTCCAAAAAGTAGTGGCACCTAATATAACTTATACTTTAGGACTACCTACTCAGTAATACCTGCCATATCATACGGTCCATGTCAGATAGTAAAAATTTTCCTCGCATTCATAAACTCTCTGTTTTAGTTTCAAATCAAATTGCAGCTGGTGAAGTGATAGATCGTCCGGCTTCTGTGGTGAAGGAATTAATTGAAAATAGTATTGATGCATCAGCTACTAAGATCATTATCGATATTGAAGATGCAGGCAAAAATTTGATACGTGTGCGTGATAATGGACAGGGGATACACAAGGATGACCTTGTGTTAGCGTTGCAACCACATGCAACGAGTAAATTATCGACATTTTCTGATCTGACACAGATAGTTAGTATGGGCTTTAGGGGAGAAGCTATTCCCAGTATAGCCTCTGTATCACGATTTAAAATGATATCACGGCTTAAAGGTACTGAAAATGCATGGGCTATCAATAATCAATTTCAAATAAAACCTGCATCTCATGAGGTAGGCACGACAGTTGAAGTTAATGAATTATTTTTTTCTATACCAGGGCGTCGTAAATTTTTAAAATCAGAAAAGACTGAGTATCTACATATTCAGTCTTTGATCAGATCGTTTGCTTTAAGTCACTTTTCTATTGGTTTTTTTATTAAACATAATGGAAACCCTTTATTTAATTTACCTGAGTGTAATAACGAAATACAGCAACGTGTCATTAGTATTTGCGGACGGACATTTATTAATGAGAGTGTACAACTTGATACAGCAAAAGAGAGTATGCATTTATGGGGTTGGTTGGGGTTAAGTGATGTATCTCGAAGTCAATCTGACCGACAGTATTTTTATCTTAATGGGCGCATTGTTCGTGATAAACATGTGAATCACGCGATACGTTTAGCGTATGATGATCGCATTCCTACAGGTCGTTATCCCAGTTACGTATTGCATTTTGAAATAGACCCTTCACTAGTTGATGTGAATGTTCATCCAGCGAAATCGGAAGTCAGATTTTCAGAAATTAGAAATGTACATGATTTCATTTACAGTAGTCTATTGGGTACCTTAAGAAAGCCAATAAGAACAATAGATGATAATAATAACTATAACACGAATGAATTAAACGCTCAGAAAGCTAATAATAAAAAATCTAATGCATATAGTACATCAAGTGCTAAAAAAAATGATATTGATTTAAGTAAGAGAGCACCACCAAAATATTTATCATTACTATCAAATAAATTTCTAATTGCCACGTTCAATGGTGATGAATATTTAATTGATATTATGAAAGCGAAAAAATTAATAACTTCGCAATATTTATATAAAAACTTCCTGTCTCGGACAATAATAATGAGGCCAATTCTTGTACCTTTGGCCTGTGAGTTGAACATGGATCTCCTGAAGTTTCTGAACAAAAATGTAATCCGCATTGAAGAATGGGGTTTTAAGTTAGAGCAAATAACTCCAACTCAAATATTAATTCGCTCTATACCAGCGGTATTAATCTATTCTGATGTGATTTCGCTAGTTAAAAATCTACTTGACGCCTTATACGTAAATCAAACAAATACAGTAATTGCTAAAAGAATTGCTCAACATGTTAATGATTCAGGAATAATATTAGATGACAGCAATACGACGAAACTAATTAGTGAAATCACATCATTTGAAAAAAGGACACATGAATTTGATTTATTACCATGGAAAAAGCTTGATTCTAAAATTTTGTCGTTAATTTTAGATGCAGAAGTATGATGAAATCACCACGTGTCATTTTTATTATGGGGCCGACCGCGACTGGTAAGACAGATTTGGCCCTGTGTTTACATGAAAATATTGATAGTGAAATAATAAGTGTAGATTCTGCGATGATCTACAAAGATATGAACATAGGCACAGCGAAACCAGATAAAGAACTCTTAGCAAAAGCTCCGCATCGATTGATTGATATTCGTGATCCACTGGAATCCTATTCAGCAGCACAATTTAGAGAAGACGCAAATTTGGCTATCAAAGAGATTTTGGCTAAAAATAAGACTCCTGTGCTCGTTGGTGGAACAGGACTATATTTTAGAGCTCTTGAACAGGGTTTGGCGAAATTACCAGAAGCTAATCATAGGATACGTGCAAGAATTGAGGCAGAGGCGGATGCCGGTGGTTGGAAGAGTCTGCATCAGAGGTTGAAAAAAATCGATCCTGATGCGGCAAATCGAATTAATGAAAATGATTCGCAACGTATACAGAGGGCGTTAGAAGTGTATGAAATAACAAATAAAACATTAACATCCTTAATCTTTGCAGAACATAAAGAACCATTTCCATATCCTATTAAAAAAATCATCTTGTCACCTAAAGATCGTTCAGTTCTCCACGACCGAGTCAAACATCGCTTTCTAGAAATGTTGAAGACTGGCTTCGTCGATGAGGTTGAAGCCTTATATCGACGTAGTGACTTATCATTAAATTTACCTTCTATGCGTTTGGTAGGTTATAGACAAGTTTGGCGTTATTTAAATGACGAATGCAACTATGAGGAAATGTGTGATTATGCCCTTATTGCTACAAGACAACTTGCGAAACGTCAAATCACTTGGTGTCGTTCAGAAGGTAATGCTGAATGGTACGATCCATATCAAACCGGAGCTTTTTCTGAAATATTGAAAAATCTGCACAATTAACCATAAATTTTTCTCATTTGTAATATACTTAATTCAAAGTGCTCATAATTAGTCACGCATGAATATAACGAGTAATATAAAAAAATAATTAAATTCAAAGGAGAAACTTTATGAGTAAAGGTCACTCATTGCAGGATCCTTTTTTAAATTTATTAAGGAAGGAACGAATTCCAGTATCTATATTTTTGGTTAATGGGATAAAATTACAAGGACAGGTAGAATCTTTCGACCAATTCGTCATATTACTTAAAAATACAGTGAGCCAATTAGTTTATAAACATGCTGTTTCAACAATCGTACCAGCGAGAAGCGTTAAGCTTCCCCGTACTGACGAGGAGGCTAACGAAGAAACGTGACCTCAATTAATCTAGTCTGGTAAGCATTTGGAATCACAATCTGCTGACATTCAGCGCGCCTTAATCGTTTATGTTGATTTCTATAAATCTACGACTGACGATGCATATAGTGAGTTTGTTCAATTAGTCGATTCCTCTGGCTTAGATGTCATCGGTTCAATTAAAGCTCCACGACAATTTCCTGATGCACAATTCTTCGTTGGTAAAGGTAAGGTCAATGAAATCGAAGAACAAGCTGAACAATTGAATGCTAATGTAGTCATAGTTAATCATCCGCTCACACCAGCACAAGAGAGAAACCTCGAGAATCACATCAAAGTGCGCGTTATAGATAGAATCGGTTTGATTCTGGATATATTCGCTCAGCGTGCACGAAGTTATGAAGGTAAATTACAGGTTGAATTGGCTCAATTGCAGCATTTATCTTCACGCTTAATCAGAGGTTGGACGCATCTAGAGCGTCAAAAAGGTGGTATTGGATTACGTGGCCCGGGCGAAACTCAACTTGAAACGGATCGTCGGCTTGTAGGTTTTAGAATTAAATTGATTAATCAGCGTTTGGAGAAAGTACGCAAGCAACGATATTTGAGTAGACAACAACGTCAGAAAAATGATGTGCCAGTTATTTCTTTGGTTGGTTATACTAATGCAGGAAAATCAACTTTGTTTAATCGCTTGACTGGTGCTGATGTTAGGACTGCCGATCAATTATTTGCGACTCTAGATCCGACATTGAGACGAGTCGAAATGGATTCTGGAAGGAATATCATTTTAACGGATACTGTAGGGTTTATTCGAGATTTACCGCATGATCTTGTTGAATCTTTTCAAGCCACATTGGAAGAAGTCCAAGAAGCAGATTTATTAATACATGTCATCGATGTTGACCATGATCAGCGAGAGCAAAGAATAAATGAAGTTAATAAAGTTATCGAGTTAATTGGTGCAGAAAATGTTCCTCAAATAGAGATATATAACAAGATAGATAAATATACAGAACAAACAGCGCGAATTGAAATGGCAGATAACCATCCCCATATGAGAATATGGCTGTCTTCGCAAACTGGCGAAGGGTTAGAGTTATTGTTAAAAGGTATTGAGCAGCAATTACGACAAGACAGAAAGCCGCATTATCTCAATCTACCTGTGACCGCAGGTCAATTACGGGCAAAATTATTTGATATTGGAGCTGTTAGGCAGGATGATGAGAATGAGAAAGGTGGCTGGACAATGGAAGTTGAGTTGGAAGAATTCAGATTAAATAAGCTTTGTGAAGAAGCAAGTTTAGACATGTTGCAGTTGCAGTCATAGTCTATTCGATATTAAGATCGTACGAAGATTCATTTATTATACTATTCACATAAGGATATTTCGAAATATCCATAAATTTCGTTGGAGAAATACATAATGGGCTGGAATGAACCACCTGAGAATAAAGGTAAAGATCCCTGGGGTAATAGAGACAAAGGAGATGGGCCACCTGATCTTGACGATATTATTAAGAAAATGCAAAAAGGTATAGGCGGTATGTTTGGTAATCGACCCACCAAGATAGGTGGCAATAACTCCATGTTTCCATTTACCGTGGGAATCATCTTACTTCTAGTGTGGTTAGCTTTTGATGCGACATACTTGATAGACCAACAAGAACGAGGTGTTGTGCTTCGTTTTGGTAAACATGTTGATACTCTTGAACCGGGTTTAAATTTTCGTTTCCCAAGACCGGTAGAAGTTGTACTAAAAGTTAATGTAGGACAGGTTCGTTCAATCACGCATAAAGCATTGATGCTGACTCAGGATGAAAATATTGTCGATGTTGAAGTCGCTGTACAATGGCGAATAGGAAATGCAGTTGAATATTTAGTTAACGTCTACTCTCCAGCCTCAACATTAAGGCAGGTGACAGAGAGTTCAGTTCGTGAAGTGATTGGTAAGAGTAAATTGGATTTCGTTTTGACCGAAGGACGAAGTGAAATAGCAGAAAGAATACAATCCTTAATACAAGAAACACTTGGAGAATATAAAACAGGTATTTATATATCCACTGCGGAAATGCAACCCGCGAAACCACCAGAAGAAGTTAAAGCAGCATTTGATGATGCTATCAAAGCACGAGAAGATGAACAGCGACAGGTAAATGAAGCGGAAGCTTATAGGAATGATATCTTGCCAAAAGCTCGTGGTGGTGCAGCTCGATTACGTGAAGAATCAAATGGCTATAAGTCACGAATAATATCCAAGGCTGAAGGTGAAGCGAGTCGTTTTGGTCAACTGTTAGCTGAATATCAGCGTGCACCTGAAGTAACACGTGAAAGATTATATTTGGATGCAATTGAATCCGTATTCAGGAATACTAATAAAGTGCTAATAGATAATGATAATGGAAACAGTTTAATGTACTTGCCTATAGATAAGTTGATTGATAAACGACAAAACAATAGCTCGAATAATTCTACTCAAAACTTTAATGACACTTCTACGTCATCTTCTGTTATGGATGATACGCGACAAAGACTTGATCAACGACTCAGAGGAGCACGCTAATGCCATTGAATCTTAGAATCATAATTCCTTTAATTCTCATCGGAATTGCTGCCTATTTATCTGTATTTACAGTGAAGCAATGGGAGCAAGCTTTGGTCTTTAAATTTCGTGAGATTGTTCGGTCTGATGATCAACCAGGTCTACATTTCATGGTGCCGATTGTTAACGCGGCCAAGAAGTTTGAAAAACGATTATTAAATCTTGATCAAGAACCCCAACGTTTTTTAACGATAGAAAAGAAAGATGTGATTGTTGATTACTATGCAAAGTGGCGAATTACTGATATTGATAAGTTTTATACTGCAACACGAGGTGATGTGCTTTATGCCAATGGCTTATTAGGCCAGCGTATTAATCGAGCATTACGAGATGAGTTTGGTGCGCGAACTGTTCAGGAAGTTGTTGCCGGCGAACGGACTCAAATACTTAGTGTTGTTACTGCAAGTACTTCAAACTTGCCTCAAGAATTAGGTATCACAGTGGTTGATGTTCGTACCAAGAGAATTGACTTGCCAACAGAAGTTAGTAATTCAGTCTATGAACGTATGCGAGCAGAACGTAATCGTGTCGCTAAAGATTTTCGAGCACGCGGTTCTGAAGCTTCGGAGCGTATACGTGCTAATGCTGATCGTGAACGTGAAATCATATTGGCAAATGCCTATAGGGATGCTGAAATAATACGTGGTGAAGGAGATGCGCAAGCAACTGAAATTTATGCCGCCGCCTATACCAAGGACGAAGAATTCTATTCGTTTTATCGTAGTCTGGATGCGTATAAAAATAGCTTCAATGATAGTAACGATGTGTTACTGATAGAACCTAAATCAGAATTCTTCAGATATTTTAATAATCCAAAAGGTAATTGAACTAAGTTTTACAGGTGGCAGGTTTATTTAGTAAGCATAAATAAGGCTGTTTCTATAAAAATAGGTATGGTGAGACTGATTGTTTAACATTGATTTTTCTGATGTCTTGGCTGCACTTGCATTAGTTTTTATATTAGAAGGTTTGATACCATTTCTGAATCCTGAAAGCATTCGGAAAATATTTCTTGCTGCCGCTCAAATGGATAATCAAACATTACGGTTTTTGGGTGTTTCAAGTATGTTGATAGGTTTGACATTGTTATACATTGTTCGTTGATTAAATTATGAATACTATAAATCGTTGGTTACTTCCTGAAGGTGTTGAAGAGATTCTGCCTCCGAAGGCAATTGAACTTGAAAATCTTTGCAGAACAATAATTGATCTGTTTTCTACATGGGGTTATGAACTTGTTATTCCACCTATGGTTGAATACCTAGAATCTTTACTCACAGGGACTGGTGGAGACCTAGACTTAAAAACATTTAAATTGACTGATCAGTTGAATGGTCGTTTGATGGGTATTCGTGCAGATATAACTCCACAGGTTGCACGTATAGATGCGCATTTATTGAAAAGAGATACGCCTACTCGTCTTAGTTATCTCGGCTCAGTACTACATACACGTCCCGGTAAATCCGGCGAAACACGTGCACCATTGCAAGTGGGCGCTGAACTTTACGGTCATTCTGGTGTAGCAAGCGATATTGAAATAGTTAAATTAATGTTGGCAACGTTGAAGCAGGTGGGTATTAATAAGACGTATATTGATATTGGTCATATTGGTATTTTTAGAACATTAAGTGCTGACTCTTCATTGAGCCTTATTCAACAAGAAAAAGTATTTGAAGTGTTACAAAGGAAAGCGAAAGACGAATTAAAATGTCTACATAAAGAATGGGGTATTACTAATGCGGTCAGTAAAGCATTGGTTGAGATAGTCGACTTGAATGGAGACATAACAGTGTTAGATGAGGCTAAAAAATTATTGGCTAAAATCTCTCCTGATAGTTTGCAATATCTCGATGAAATCAAGGCATTGACTGAGTCAATAGCTGGACAGTCAGAAGTATCCATTAACGTCGATTTAGCTGAGTTACGTGGTTATCACTATCATACCGGTATGATCTATACCGCTTTTGTTCCAGGTGAGGGTGAGGGTATAGCCTTTGGTGGACGATATGATGATATTGGTATTGCCTTTGGTCGCGCAAGACCCGCAACAGGATTTAGTACAGACGTTAAATCTTTGTTAAAACAACAGAGTATATCTAAGAAAACAACTTCAAATATTTTTGCCCCGCTATCATCCGATATGACATTAGATGAAAAAATAAATGCACTTCGTAAAAGCGGTAAAATTGTTATTGAAGAGTTAGAAGGACAACAAGCTTCTGCAAGCGAAATGAATTGTGATCAGCAGCTATCATTTGTTAATGGCGAGTGGGTCGTTGAAGACATAAAATGATGAATTATTAAAATGGGCAAAAATATAATTGTATTAGGTACTCAGTGGGGTGATGAAGGTAAGGGAAAAATCGTTGATCTGTTAACGGAAGATGCCGCTGCTGTTGTGCGTTTTCAAGGTGGACATAATGCCGGTCATACCGTCATTATCGAAGGAAAAAAGACAGTCCTTCATCTGATTCCATCAGGTATCTTGCATGATGGTGTTGAATGCATTATTGGAAACGGTGTTGTACTTAGTCCACATGCACTAATTGAAGAAATTAATATGTTGGAAGAAAATGGTATTTCAGCACGGAAATGGATCAAAATATCCGAAGCATGCACTCTGATATTGCCGTACCATATTGCCCTTGATCAAGCTCGCGAAAAAGCGAAAGGTAAAGCGGCCATAGGAACAACAGGTAGAGGCATCGGTCCGGCATATGAAGATAAAGCTGCAAGACGTGCATTGCGTGTTGGCGATCTTATGCATGATGCGCTACTAGCAAATAAGCTTGAAGAAGTGTTGGAATATCATAACTTTATGCTGACGAACTATTACAAATGTGAAGCGATCGATTATCAGAAATCATTGGATGACATAAGACAGCTGTCACAAGATCTTATTACTATGATTGCAGACACGGGCACTCGCCTTAATGAATTATATATTGAAGGTAAAAACATTATGTTCGAAGGTGCACAAGGTACTTGGCTCGATATTGACCATGGTACCTACCCATTCGTGACATCTTCAAATACAACTGCAGGTGGTGCCGCTACTGGAACCGGTTTTGGTCCTTGTCATTTTGATTATGTATTAGGTATTACGAAAGCTTATACAACGCGTGTGGGCTCAGGTCCTTTCCCAACAGAACTACATTGTGAGACTGGCAAACACATTGCTGAAGTTGGTCATGAATTTGGTGCTACAACAGGCCGTTCTAGGCGTTGTGGTTGGTATGATGCAGTTGCATTACGCCGATCAGCTCAAATTAATAGTTTAACAGGTTTATGTATTACCAAACTTGATGTCTTAGATGATTTGGAAACAATTAAAATTTGTACAGCATATGAGATAAATGGAAAGACTATTGATGTTCCACCTATCGGCGCAGAAGAATTTGCCAAATGTAAGCCGATATACGAAGAACATCCGGGTTGGCAATCAAATACAGTCGGGGCTACTAATTATGATGATTTGCCAATGAAGGCAGTCAATTATTTAAATCGTCTATCTGAAATAACAGGTGTGCCAATTGACATTATCTCAACAGGTCCTGATCGTACAGAAACGATTGTCTTAAAAAACCCATTTTCATAGATAAACTTTCATCTGAGCATAGATTTAAAATCTATATTTCCATTGTTAAATAGATCTAGCTACCGTAATCCCTTTACACTTTTTTAACGATAAATAGATATCGACGTTATTTTTTTCTAGCTTCACACTTTAATTATTATTTTAAAAGCTTATTTCTTCTGCTTCAATATTATTATTATTTACGGTGACTTCTTCGAGAGGCTATCGATTAAAGGTACAGGTAATAATCAGTAATGATGTTATGTTTCTTTTTAATCATTGAGTTTACTAAGTCGCTATTTCTCTTCTTGCATGAGTTTTAAAAATTAAGAGAAATTGATGTTTAAAACCCCCATAAATAACTAAGTTTAGTATGATAACTTTTTCTATAGAAAATCTTCGAAATAGTGCTAAGGGATATTTCAAATGAAAATATTATTTAATTATTCAGGATTTTTGCCTTATGTCATTGTAGTCTTTTTAAATGCCTTTGTTGATCTTGGCCATAAAATAATTATTCAGAATACGGTTTTTAAAATTTATGATGGCCAGGAACAAATAATTTTAACTGCAATCGTTAATGCTCTAATACTAATACCTTTCATATTACTCATTTCTCCAGCAGGATTTTGTTCTGATAAGTTTCCAAAAAATAAAGTCATGCTGATTAGCGCCTGGACCGCTATCGGTATTACCCTATGCATCACCTTATTTTATTATCTAGGTTGGTTTTGGCCGGCCTTTGTGATGACCTTCGTTCTTGCATTACAAAGTGCATTTTATTCGCCAGCAAAATATGGGTATATCAAAGAAATGGTCGGCAAAAAAAATCTGGCTAGAGCGAATGGATTAGTACAAGCGACGACGATGATTGCTATTCTTGCGGGCATCTTTGTATTTTCAATTCTTTTCGAAATGTTCTTGGTCGGGACAAATTACAATAATACTTCTTCATTGCTGATTAATATTGCACCAATAGGTTGGTGTCTAGTGGTATTAAGTATTGTTGAATTAGCTCTTGCCTATAAATTGCCACAGAAATGTGCAGTCGATAATGAGATGAAGTTTGAAATGAAAAAATATACCAGCGGTCAATATTTGAAATCAAATATGCGAGCTGCACTTGGTCACGAAACTATATTTTTATCAATTATGGGTCTATCAATATTCTGGGCGATATCACAAGTGATGTTGGCGACGTTCCCTTCTTACGTTAAGGAAACATTGAGCATAACTAATACCATTATTATTCAAGGAATTTTAGCCTGTTCCGGCATGGGTATTATATTAGGTTCAGTTATTGCCGGACGTATATCAAAAACACATATAGAAACTGCTTTGATTCCAGTCGGCTCAATTGGCATTACGTTTTGTCTATTAATCTTGCCAGCGTTGGGTAATGTTTATCTACAAGCGGTGCTCTTTCTTGGATGGGGGATATTCGGTGGTTTTTTATTAATACCGTTAAACTCACTGATACAATTTCATGCTGAAAAGAATGAACTTGGTCGAATAGTTGCAAGTAGTAATTTGATTCAAAATACAGTGATGCTAACTTTTCTGGGATTGACAGTGTTATTTGCTTTCTACGGAATGAATAGCCTTACATTGTTTAATATATTATTCGTCGTTGCTACTGTTGGAACGTTTTATACCGTCTATAAATTACGGCAATCCTTGGTCCGATTTATTGCCAGTCACATCTCCGATCACCTTTAATGTTTTTAGAA
>CAJJDJ010000194.1 GCA_905182825.1 Thiotrichaceae bacterium UBA7359 | reverse complement strand
TCAGACGCTATTCAGACTATCATTTCGATGCAACTAAGTGGCGATACTAAAGGATTAGACATCTATAATGAAGTCTTGTTACGAGATGAAATAAGTCTATTCACAGATTGGCTGTTGAATAAACATTTAGATATTACATTGAGCATCCATCAAATCAACGCTATTGATAATCTGTTCGACTTATTAGTAACAAATGCATTAGAGCAGCCACAGGTATTTGTGCATAGAGATTTTCATTCCAGAAATTTAATGATGATGCCAGATAACAATCCAGGGGTAATAGATTTCCAGGATGCCATAATTGGGCCCATAACATACGATTTAGTTTCTTTATTGAAAGACTGTTATATCAAATGGAGTAAAAAGGAAATTAATAACTGGGTTGACCTCTATTGTAAGCAACTTGCTATGCATGATGGCAAGTTAAAAATAGACCGAGGACAGTTTCAACGCTGGTTTGACCTAATGGGAGTACAGAGGCACCTCAAGGCTTGCGGAATCTTTGCGCGTTTGTTTCATAGGGATAATAAGCATCAATTTTTAAAAGATATTCCCAGGACCTTGTCTTATATAGTGGATCTTAGTCATACCTATAAAGAATTATTGCCTTTATGTCATCTAATTGAAGACTCAATATTTCCGGAGTTAGAAAAATGATTGCTATGGTCCTTGCTGCAGGTAGAGGCGAACGTATGCGTCCATTGACCGATACCCTTCCAAAGCCATTGCTTGAGGTTGGTGGTAAATCACTCATTGTCCACCAGATCGAAGCTCTTTGTTTAGCTGGTATAGAAATTATTGTAATAAATACCGGTCATCTGGGAGATCAAATTCAACATCAGTTAGGCACAGGTGAAAAATTTGGTGTTGTAATACGCTATTCTAAAGAAGGCGATGAGCCACTTGAAACCGCAGGTGGTATCCTTAAAGCGTTACCATTATTAGGCAGTGGGCCATTCATTGTAACGAATAGCGACATATATAGTAATTTTGACTATCAATCGTTGCCCAAACAACTGGATTCAGATGCACACTTAGTCATGGTTGATAACCCATCACATAATCTTGAAGGGGATTTCGCTTTTGAACATGGTCAACTACAAAATGAGGGCGCACAGAAACTGACGTATAGTGGCATAGGACTTTATTCTCCGAAATTTTTTAAAGATTGTGCTTACGGAAAATTTCCATTAGCACCTTTATTACGCCAATCTGCAAAGATCAATAGACTAAGCGGCCAATATTTTTCCGGCTTTTGGAATGATATCGGCACTCCAGAACGCTTAAAATTAATTAACGCATGTGAATTTTAAGCGAGAATGAATAATAACAAATCGCTGTCTATAGTTAATGCAAATGATGCTGCAACACAACAAATGTATTATAATCTCGATATAAACTGCAAATGTTGCACCATATCTTGTAGTTATAAATATTTTTACCACTGGATATAGTATAAAATTACAGGATAGGGTACTATTTCCTCTGGTTTTTCAGCTAGTCTTGTCAATTCCAAGTATTGATTCAATGAAAATTAATCATTCATTTACTAGAAAATATTATTTAAAAATTTTTACTACTGTTTTTAGTTTTATGCTCTCCAGCACAATATTTGCCGAGATATTATATGATGGATTAGTTCTTCAAAAATTTTGTAACACCCCTTTACATTCTCAAATAGTTAAAGTCTTTCCTGTTGGTCAGGACTTAGCCGCCATTAAAGAGCGTAAAGTATTTAGAGTTCTGCTACATCAGAAAAAAAACGGATGCGTTATTAGTCGGACAGAACGAGAGTTATTGGAAGAATTTGCGCTTTTAAATGACCTAGATTTGAATTGGATTTATATAGAAAATAGTTGGGATTTATTACCACAACTTTTAAACGGTAAAGGCGACATTATTGTTGCACAAGATCAAAGTCTATCTGTGAATATTCAAGATGAGATCAATTTTTCACATGTCTGGGCAAACTCTACATTTAAGATAGTTGAACGTGCCGATAGTAGTCGCATAAGTCGCAATAGAGATCTTGCCGGACGACAGATTGCAGCTTATAGAAATTCTCCAGTTTGGGATAAGTTGGTTGAGTTATCCAATACACAGGTTGGTATGGTGCTACAGGAAATACCCTCGAGCGTTTCTTATTATGAAGTTATGCAACGCGTAAAAACAGCACAATATGACTTGGTCGTTGCTGACAGTTTGTTCCTTGATATATATTTACCCGTAAACTCTGAGCTTCAAGCTAACTTTGTTTTATCTAAACAACGAAAAATGGCTTGGGCTATAAGTAATAGTGCTGAAGAACTACATAAATCATTAAACCAATACTTAAGTCATCAACGCCTGACTCAGGATATCGCACCAGTTTATTTTGAAGATTTTTCTTCTATAAAAGACAGAGGCGTTTTACGCGTCATAACTTATGCAAACCCATCTCATTACTATCTATATAAAGGTAATTTGTTTGGCTTTGAATATGAATTGTTAAAGCAATTTGCTAAGAGTCATATGCTGCGTTTAAATGTTATCTTAGCACACACTCAAGACGAGATGTTTGAGCTGCTAAATAACGGGAAAGGTGATCTAATAGCTGCATCATTACCGAGAAGTATTATTAAAGAAAGCGAATCGGTCCGATACACAGTGCCATATAATTATGCAAGCCCGATATTAATTGGACGAGTTAACGAAGAGCCCATTATTGATATCCGTGAACTTGCCGGACGAAGAGTTACTCTGGCGCAAGACAGTCCATACTGGGACTTTATGCTAAAGCTTAAAGATCAAGGCCTCAAGTTCGAACTAGTTAAGGCAAATGATGGTGTCAACCTTGAGGGGACCATGTTAATGGTTGCCCTTGGCATATATGACTTAACTGTTGTTGGCGATCATCAGATAACTGCGGCGAAACCATATAGTGTAGGAGTTGAAGCTCAGTTTATATTGTCTGAACCACAAGCTCATAGATGGGCTGTAAGGTCAGATAGGCAACAGTTGTTTAACTCTTTAAATGATTTTCTTAATATCCAGTTTCGTAGTGAAAAGTATAATGTCCTGCATGCAAAGTATTTTGAACAACCGCAATCGGAAAAGTACGTTAACGCAAGGTTAACAAAAATTACATCTTTATCCCCATACGATGATATGACACAAAAATATTCTGCTGAATATGGTTTTGATTGGCGTTTAATTACAGCATTGATGTTCCAAGAAAGTCAGTTCGACCCAAAGGCAAACTCATATGCCGGTGCTCAAGGATTGATGCAAATGATTCCTGCGACTGCTGAATTTATGGGTGTAAGTAATTTAAATAATCCCAAAAGTAGTATAGATGGTGGTGTACGATATTTAAATTATTTAAGGTCTAGGTTCGAAGACTCTATACTTCTTCAAGATAGAATTTGGTTCACTCTAGCATCTTATAATGCTGGGTATGGTAGGGTAAAACGAGCCCGTAAACTCGCAAAGATAATGGGTTTAGATAAAGACAAATGGTTTGACAATGTAGAAGTAGCTATGATGGGTTTGGGGAAATTCTATACCAAAAAAGGCAAACAAGTACCTTATTGCCAGTGTGGTCAAACGGTTGTCTACGTCAGAGAAATTCGCACACGGTATTTTAATTACATCGGACTTATAGAAGCACAAAAGCTAGCAGCTTTATTGCCAGAAGATAGAATTAATGGATACAAAAAATTTAACTAATATGCTCTGATCTTTAAAATATGAAATATCAAGCACTTTTAGGTCATATGATTGCAGTTTTCTTCTGAACACTATATCTATATTAAGAAAACTTTTTAACGAAAAGTCAACAAGCTCTAATTGAAATTAATATTTTTCTACTAATCCTTTTATTACATTTTCATACAGCTCAAACCCCGTTTGTCCCTGAAACCTAATTGATGTCATTTGTTCAAAAGAAACATCAGGCGCGGATACTGATACGGGTATATATTTAATCTTCGTACTACTTGAGAGCACTTCCCTTGCAGGAAAAACATTAATAAATTTTTCTGTCTGCGGACTTATCACGGCAAAATAATCCGAGCGTGGTACGTTAATCTTTTGTAGGTGAGAGCAATATCCATCGGAAATTACATCCTCTATTTCTGCTTCAATAATTTGATTCGCATCCGCACAAATAAATGGTGCGACATACTTTAATTCAGTTTCAGAGAAGGGGTGTAATAAAAACGCCACATCCACGACATAAAATGGCGGAACTACCAACCAAACATGTGCGGTTTTAAAACCATCGTGATCTAAAGACCAAAAGTGTCGTGTATCGATTTGAGATTCTACAGGGAAATCTAATGTCATCGATCCTTTTACAACATAATTCCAGATATTCATCTTTTCTAAAGTCTTAGAAATCAAACCAGCTACGCTAGTATCAGGTTTTAAACTGCCATGTTCTATGATCTTCTCATGAAATATTTTTACAACCATCGGCGCAACATATCTCACATAGTCATCATAAGATTGTTCTCTTGGTCGATAATCAATGAATTTTGCATAGTTACTTAGGTAACTGGCATTCTTTTCTTCAACCTGCATAAAATTGGGGTGATCGTAAAAACCAGGCACGTCGACAGGTATATTTCTGTTAGTAAAGTCTTCTAACAAATCCGTATATGTTATTGAATTTTTTATCATGTAGGTTCCATATGAGGTATTCAGAAATGTGTGACATATCTTAATAATTAGCTACGGTACTTAATTAGGTAAAATATTTAGTAACTACTAAGAACTCCTTAATCACCGGGAGGAAGAATATCATATTTTGAAATTCCCTCAGGAAAAGTAGCCCACTGAGGAGCTACAGAAGTATAAATAAGCATCTTGGGTAATAGTTTATCGCCACCATCAATGGTGCTAGCCGACAATGAATACATATCAAAGCCATCACACTTGAGACCTATTGGTGTCGCACAGTTACCGCAAAATAAACGATGCGTTTCTTTACCAGAGTCACCTAGTGCCGTAAAGCTAGATGGCAGACCTTTTACGAATTTGAACTTGTTCTCAAGGACCCATACACCAAACCACTTATCAGAATTTGTGTGCAGTTGACAAGTTTTACAATAGCAGAACACGGTATTAATCGGTTCATCTTGGAATTCATATTCGATTTCTCCGCAATCGCAACGACCATAATTAGTACTCATCGACAATACTCCTGTTATTGAATTTAATTTTTGTAACGTGTAGGGTCATTTATCTTTGCATCTTCAAAGCCTTCTTTTCTGAAACGGCAAGAATCACAAACGCCACATGCATAGCCTTGCTTATCGGCTTGATAGCAAGACACCGTCTGTGCGTAATCGACATTGAGTGCTATACCCTTTTTTATAATGTCGGCTTTGCTCAAATCGATAAGCGGAGCATGTATTTTGAATTTAGTGCCTTCAACACCAGCTTTTGTAGCTAGTGTAGCGAGATTTTCATAGGCATTAATATACTCTGGTCTACAGTCTGGATAGCCAGAATAATCAATTGAATTAACGCCAATAAAAATATCATTAGCATTCAGCACTTCCGCCCATGCCAGCGCGTAAGATAAAAAAAGTGTGTTACGTGCTGGAACGTATGTTATCGGGATACCTTTTGATGGTGATTCTGGAATATCGATAGACTCATCTGTTAGAGCTGAACCACCTATCTGTCTAAGATCGATGTTTATAACTTTGTGGTCCTTCACATCGAATGACTTAGCGATACGACTTGCTGCGGGTAATTCAGTAATATGTCGCTGACCATAATCGAAGCTTAAAGCGTAACACTCAAAGCCAAGTTTTTTTGCAATCGCCAATGTGGTGGTTGAGTCGAGACCGCCAGAAACCAAGACAATAGCTTTATTGAAATCTGTCACAATATAAATATAGTCATATAAATTTTATTGAAAAAAGTATGCGCTCATTTTAAAACATGGGCCAAAATACTTATTTTAAGGTTATTTTCCTGGAGCATTACCCCACAAATATTTATGAAGTTGAATTTGCAAACGAACATTCAATTTATCTTCCAGTATCCATTCTGCCAGTTCCACAGAACTTAGAGATTCGTGCTCCGGGGATAGCAATACCTCCGACTTGTCTGTTAAATTAAATTCACTCATTTTTCGTACTGTCCATTCATAATCATTGCGATCACGAATAACAAACTTAATTTGATCTTTATTTGATATGTATGTGAGGTTATCAAACTTATTTTTGCTTGCTTCTGCTGATCCGGGTGTCTTAATGTCCATTATCTTCATCACCCGCTCATCAACATGTGCTATATCGATTGCACCACTAGTTTCTAGTGAAACGTGAAAACCCTCATCACAGAGTCGTGTTAGAAATCCATAACAAGCCTTTTGGGCTAAGGGCTCACCACCAGTTACAGTCACATGTTTAGAACAATATTGACTAATATCTCTAATAATTTCATCAACAGTCATTTTTTTGCCATCATGAAAAGCATAAGCTGTATCACAATAACTGCAACGAAGTGGGCAACCAGTCAACCGAATAAAGATTGTTGGTAAACCTACCTTGGTTGACTCTCCCTGGATAGAGAAAAATATTTCATTAATACGCAACTTAGCTTGCGCTTTTCTTTGCGCTAATGAGCTTAGCTCTATATTTTCACTCATTTCAAATATTAGATTAATTTCCTAAGCTTATTTTTCTCAAACGTTCTTCTGCCAGTCTTGCTGCAGTCGTCCCAGGATACTGCTGTACTACTTCAATTAATATTTTCTCAGCATCTGAAACATTACCGAGTTCTGCATAACTATAACCAATTTTTAACAAGGCATGAGACACTTTTTTACTATTTGGAAATATATTTAATAACGCCTGATACTCATTAATTGCACTATCATACTTTTGCATAACGTAGTTAGTTTCACCTAGCCAGTACTGCGCATTGTCAGAGTAATCACTCTCTGGATAATTTTTTAAAAAGTTTTTAAATGCCTTCTTTGCCTGACCATACTGAGACTTTTTTAGTAGATTGAATGCACGTTGATATACTGCTTCGGCTTTTTGTGGATCAAATATTTTTTTTTCAGAACTGACCTGTTTATTGTCTATAAATTCGCTATTTGTTTCAACAACAAGCCCTTGTTCACCACTCGAAATTTGTGAACTTGAATCATCCTGATTAGCAACAGGGTCTAACATCTCCAAAGGACTTGAATCACCCTGATTAGCAACAGGGTCTAGCATCTCCAAAGGACTTGAATCACCCTGATTGGCAACAGGGTCTAGCATCTCCAGAGAAATTGAATCAACTTGATTAGCAACAGAGTCTAACACCTCTAGAGGTCTTGATAATCTTCCTGTAAACTTATTTGTCTCAGCGCGTTGCAAGCGATTATCTATGTCTGTGTAGAGTTCTCGTTGCTTCTGTTTTAACTGTTCAACAGTACGGGTTTGTACTTCAATTTCACCTCGTAAGAAATTCACTTCTACCTTTAAGGATTCAAGTAACTCGAACATGTCAAGTAATGCCCGGTTATCGAGAATCTTCTCAATCCTAGCAAGCCTACCGCTAAGATCTTGCTTGGTCGGTTCGAATACTGGTGTATTATTCTCAGAAGGAGTAGTTTCCTCGGCGGAAACCAACGT
>CAJJDJ010000193.1 GCA_905182825.1 Thiotrichaceae bacterium UBA7359 | reverse complement strand
TGAAAATTCTTTTTGTAGAATGTCACGACGACGTATATCCATCACATTTCCTTGACTAGCGATAATATTATACCAAGCTAAAGCATGTACTTTATTTTTTTGAAGACCATTACCATAAAGATACATCATCGCTAAATTTCTTTGAGCAATAGTATGACCTTGTGCAGCTGCTTTCTGATACCACTCGGCAGCTAGTTTAGTGTCTTGGCGTACACCTTCACCATAGGCATAGGCAACGCCTACTCGATACTGCGCTAAAGAATAGTTTTTTTCAGCAGCAGCATAAAATAAATTAAATGCACCCCGATCATTTTGTGGTACACCATCACCGAATGCATAATCCAGACCTTTTTCATAGTCAAATTCACCAGTTGTATCTATAACTGATAAATTAGAAGTCTTTTTTTCGATCTCTAATCGTTCGGTACCGTGGATTGGTTTCTGTAGATCTATAAGAGCATTGGTTGCTTTTATGTGTGCATTCGCCGCCGCCAAGGTATACCAATAATTCGCTTGTTGTTCATTTTTCTGAATACCCTCACCCAATAAATACATATTACCCAAATTATATTGAGCATCGGCATTACCTTGTTGAGCCGCACGTCTATACCATAATGAGGAAGTGAAAAAATCTTTTTTTACTCCATTGCCAAAATAATAAAGTGAACCTAATTTGTATTGAGCATCCTTATCACCTTGAGTTGCTAACATGTTTAATTGTTCCAGTTTATGATCAAGATTATCTCTGTTTTCTTGCTCAGAAGAAAAGGCACTCCCAATAAAATCAAGTAGCCCTTCTGATGGGCTTGTAGTTTGCGCTTCTTGACTCACATTAGTGAATATTTCTGAAGTAGCAATATCCTCGTGGGATTCTAATGGTTCAACAGAAGGATCATCAATCGAAAGGTAAGCTTTTTCATTAGTTTTCTCAATAGTGTTATCTTTATGAATTTCATGTTCTGTAACTGTTGAATCAATAAACTGTTTGGGAATGTCCAGAGGCGAACTATTGAGTGTTAATAGGTCTTTTTTATTTACACTAAAAAGATATTTTTTAACAGACTCAGCGATATTTGATGTTTTACTTATCTTTTTTGTCTCGGGAGTTGGTGTAGTTGTCTGATTTGAGGAAAAATTTTCTTCTTTGGCAGGTTCAAATTTTGCCTTTTCGGTTAGTACTTTTTTAGCGCTCGGATTGTTTGATACAGTTAGGTAGTCTTCAGGTTTTTCTTGAATTGTTCGTGTTGAAACATTAGCACCTGCCGAACGTTCAAGGCTTGCTAATTCATTTTTTGCAACGGTATAACCTTGATCTGCTGACTGTCTGAACCAACGTTTTGCTTGAGCATGGTTTTGTTCAACACCATTACCCGATCGGTACATACTGCCAAGGTTATATTGCGCTGTTGCATCACCGCGATCTGCAGCCAGACGATACCAGCGAGCTGCTTCAGAATAATTTTGAGTTACACCTTCTCCAGTATGATGCATGCTACCTAGCTGAACTTGAGCCCTGGCATAACCTTGACTTGCAGCTTTAAAAAACCATCGAGCCGCCTCTACTTGATCTTTCGATACGCCTTCGCCATAAGCATAGGAAATACCAAGACTATATTGAGAGACAACATGACCTTGCATGGCTGCTCGCCGATACCAAATTACGGCTTCATTTAAATTTTGTGCTACACCTTCACCAAATGCATAAGATATGGCAAGATTATATTGAGCATCTTTATTGCCTTGTACTCCTGCTTTCCGATGCCAATAAACGGCTTCTTTATAATCTTGAGGTACACCTTCTCCAGAATAGTACATATAACCCAGATTTGCCTGAGCTATATCATTACCCTTTTCTGCTAATTTTGTATACTCTGCAACTGCAGTTTTATAATCTCCGCGAGAGATGGCATTGCTGGCGTTACGAAGATCAGCGTTTGCACTATTAACATACAAAAATGAGAGTAAGACGACTTGAAGGATTTGATACATTAATAAAATACTTTGTGTTTATTATGAAAAAAAATTATTTAATTTGACTCTAACTGAAATGATTAGTCTTTAGGTAAAAAAACTAATAATACACTACTGCTGCAGTAATCATATGCATGTGTTTTAGCTACTTTTTATTTGTGTGAAGGTAGGCGAATGAGACTGTTAATGCAATAATCAGTGTCGCAATTGGAATAAGATAGAACATGTTATTTTAAATTGATTAGTCGTCCCTAATGGCATGTTTTTCTAACACCTCTAATGGTACATGCACTAATACTGAATAATTAGTAGATCGCAAAAGAATTTTCGGAGCCACACCTTCTTCTAATGCCGCTATCCAACGTGACAAACAAATACACCATCGATCGCCAGCTTTAAGGCCAGGAAAATCAGATTCTTCTAATGGTGTGGAAAGGTCATTCCCACTATTTTTGGAAAACTCTAAAAAGTTATCGGACATCTCAGCACATACGGTGTGCATTCCGAAATCATTGTCACAAGTGTCACATTTCCCATTACGAAAATAACCGGTATTCAGCTCATCGCAGCAAGATTCAAGTATAGTGCCTAGTATATTTTTTGTCATAGATTTAGTTATATCATTTACACTTTCATTATACTATCTGAGGTCGATTATATTTAAAAAAAGATAAGAAAAAATAGCCAAAAAATTTGGTGCTGATAGTTCTGTCGAAATAATTATAATATAATATCTTTCACTGATTGCTTGGTTGTCTGATTGAATAATGACAGCAAAAAATTCATATCTCTTAATTGAGAGATCATGCCCTCATATGCAAAATAGGATATTAAAATAAAGTTCATCAATGTGAGATTAGGAATTTTTAGAAAAGTCGCACTCTCGAATTTTATTCAAGAAACTGCATTGCACCTTTTTCATGAATGGTAAGGCAGAAAATACAATAAAAAATCATATGCAATTTATCCTCTAAATGAGGGACATTTCGTCTTATTTAGAGAAAATAGATTAACTAACAGTAGTGCATATTTAATTAAGCTCCTATTAGTGTTTTATCAAGGATTAACTTTTTTATTAAAAAGACTATCTTTCAGATGTCAAAAAAGTTAATTGATAGATAATCAGCTCAATAAGCGTATATGAATTTGAGAAGATTATTAGTATAGACGATATTTGATTACTTTCTAACAAACAACCAACCTTCTCCGTCACATGAAACACAACTGGCATCCGACGCATGACAAAATTTACATTCTTCCCAATCGTCAATTCTTAATGCACTTTGCCATGCTCCTTTGCATCTTTTGCCGTCAATCGTGATTCCACAAGCATAGTTAATCATGCTCTTGTTTCTGGTATAAGTCCGACATACTGTGCATACAGCGGATGGCACTAGAAGTTTTGCGCTCAAAATTGTTTGCTCCATTAATAAGGATTCTTCTTCATTTTACGATAATACATAAATGTAACCATGTAAAACACCACTACTTCATCAACTCTCTTTCAAACATTCTTATAAGAATGTCGCCTATATTTCTGAATTTATTACTAATACGTAAGTACACATTGACCTCCTTTGGTAATCGTAGAAAGTAACGAACTACGGATTATAGAGCATCAAATTTTGAGTGACGATCATACATCAACGATAAATGTTTGCATTTCTTGATTGTAATTAAAACGATTTATTTAGGCCTTATCATGTACTTTTTTTCTGAAAGTATAGAGATAATGTTTAATTACATACACACATGGTTGTTCTATATCTTTAGCCCATAAAAACGAAGCATTTACAGAATTTGATCATCTTAAATTTCATGATGTACTAATCAAGCTATGATAACAATAAATGATTAGATATTATTGATATATTAGTATGTTCGAATAGAATGCTTGTTCAGGTATTAGAAGAGGAAAAGAAAACTGTATTATTCGTTTATGAAGAAATACAGTATGTCGTTCGACATGGTGATCTTGTATTCATAATGCAAATTAAAATTAATAGAAGTATCTTTTCTGAAGGTACAATAGGCTATGAAAATATCGATTCACATAGTCATAAAAAAATATGACCCAACGCTTTTTTTGACTATAACAAGGTTGCTGAGCTTCATGAACTAGCACTTGCTATCAAAGTTGATGCTAGATGCTTTGGAAAGAATCATAATATATAATATTTGGAAGAATTAATTAACCTTGATTAATAATAACAGCCGATAGCTGCGGTTTTATTAATTAGTATTACTTGCTGTTTTAAATCATTTTCCAGATTCTCTCTTCTCTAAGTTTACATCTTGTATTGTTTGCCTATGTCCATGAGGTCTCCAAGCAGGAGCGATGACATTAGGCATGACTGATCGGTTTAACAAATTGGCTGGCGCTAATGTGAATTCGCCATAGCGTTTATTAATATTATCTAATGCTTTATTTAATTGATGATCTTTTGTGTCATCGTATTCGAATAAATCGATTTGTCCTTTTTCTTCTCTTGGGTCTAAGGCGGTTAATTGTACCTGATATATACCTTCTCCATGCCAGTAACGATAAATGACAATTTTGCATAATTCGATAATGGGCTTGCTACTGTTACTTGGGAACGCTATTTTGAATTTACGACCTAGCCATCCATGTTTAGTTTTTAAACCTATATAAAAGCATTGCGCAGTTAGGGAATTTTTACGTAAGCGTTGTGTGACTTTTTCTGTCATATGAATTAGATACATATAGATGGTGTCTTTCGCTGTTGTGTTCGGTGGCATTACTTTGCCATGACCGACAGACTTTGGGAGTTTAATATTCGTCTGCACCTTGTCTGGGTCTTTGCCTTGGCACATATACCAGATTCGTTTGCCTGGATTGCCAAAGCGCTGACCTAATATGCTAATCGGTAATCGAGCAACATCACCACAAGTAAAGGCACCATGCTTTGCCAGAAAAGCACCGATACCTATATTAACGCCACATAATTCTGTAACAGCTACGTCTCTTAATTTTGTTGCTGCTTCCCATGGGGGAATGATGGTGAGACCATCGGGTTTCATACTTTTAGCCGCCCATTTGGCAGTGGATTTATCGCCACTAATGCCTACAGAGCATTTCACTTTTGAGACACTGAAAACTTTTTGTTTAATCATCATGCCGATTACTTCTGGCGTAGTGTCCCATACTTTTTTACAACGAGTGAGATCGATAAAAGCTTCATCGACAGAAAAAATTTCTATGTCAGGCGATATGTCTTGTAGTGAATCCATAATCCGCGTTGAGACTTTGGCATAGAGTACTGGGTTCGCGGCTATCTGTATAAAACCAGGGCAAAGTCGTTTTGCCTCTTTAACACGCATGCCGGTGCAGACACCAAAGGCGCGCGCTTCATAAGAGGATGTAATAATGCAGGTGCCGGTTAAACTATTGGTTATCCCAATCGGTTTGCCCATTAAATCTGGATTGTCTACTTGTTCGACCGATGCGAAGAAGGCGTTCATGTCGGCCAGGGCAATAACCCGCGACCAGGTTTTTATTGTCATTATTATTCTCCGCACAGTGGTAGATTGTTGAGCAAGCCTCATCCTTAAAGCTTGTACAACGACAGCGCCGAATGTGTAATTTTATTAGCTAAATCTGCCTCAGGGAGACGCTAGTACATCCTGTATTAGAAGTGACCGGGGAGTCGTGTCTTGAAAGCAAGTGTTATTTTCAGAGACAAGGCATTATAGGAGAACTTTAAGAGAACTTTCAACTAGAAATGACTAATAAGTTACTAACTTATCATTGATATTGACTTAAGTGCTTATTTATAATGAGAAAATTAGAAATTATAAGTAAGGAATAATTCGATGTGATCATCCCGGCTAATGGTAAATGCCAGATCATTAGATTTTTGATTAAAGAAGAATTGTCCTTGTAGTTCAAGCAACCAACTATTGCCCAGTCGTCTGCTAGCTTCAATGTTGAAGAATTTGCCGCCACTATCTCTGTCCCACACGAGTCCGATAAGAACTTCACTTGATTGAACATCGTTGAATACAAGACGTGCACCGATAGCAATATCGTCTTCAAGCATATTTGTGGATAAATCATCACGGTCATCATAGTGATATTCACTGAGCACCCCTAGATCGATTGCGGTTTCTATGATGCCAGTAAAAGTGTATTCAAATCCGCCTGCAAGTGCATTATAGGTCATGCCTTGGCCGATGCGATGCAGGGCTTCAAACTTCCATAGCATATTATTCTTGGTAGTTTGGATATCTACCGAGGTTTGATTGATGATGTCATAGAAAGGAATAAAAAAAGGATTGCCGCCACTATCTGTACTCAACAGTAAGCGTGGATCTCTGCTAGTACCATAAAAATGTGCTAGGCCAATATCCCAGTCACCAATATAATGTGAATAGCGAACGGCTAGATCGATATGTTTTTCTTTTGCAGCAGATTCAAATTGTGAACGATCTTCTCGGGTTTCAGGAAGACTTCTTAATCTACCGCTTGTTCCTGGAAAATTTCTTTCGCGAAAGTAGGGCATGACAAACAGATCGACTGTACCCCAATCATTAATCAGAGCTAAGTTAATCATCGGTTGGCCAAACTTATCTTCTGTGTTGAGATTTTCTACCAAGTCTGTTTGGTTGATGATATCGACGAGATGTTGAAACTCAGTAACACCCCAAAAAACTTTTCGTATGCCAATTCGTAGTTCCCAATCTTCGGCAACTTTTAAATAAGTGAGTTCCCGAATATCAAAATGTGTTCGTTCGTCATCATGTTCATCAACACGAAGATAAGGGACAAAGGCGATACTTTGATCACCATCATCCCATTCATGGAAATACTCGGATTCAAATACGAATGAGAAATTGGTGTTGTGGTCTTGTTGTGTGTCTTTTGCTGTTTGGTTAAAGCCTCTGAATTCTAAACCAGCAGAACCACTCCATTCACCCGCCTGCGATAGCGTGCTTGCTGATGCAATTAAAAATAAAAATAGAGATTGTATAAATATTCTCATTCTAGTTTCGATTATCGATTTTCCTATTTGTCGCTACTCCTATCTAGCGCGTTTGAGTGTATTTTTATCAAAGTCTCTATCGTTGAAATCATTTTTAAATTTGTAATCAGACCAAGTAAGTCTCGTGCTTTTACCGTTTTGATGGTTCGTCATCTGCATAACTCCAGGACGCCAGTACTGATCAAGGTATTGTTTATAGTCGAGAAACTGTAATGTTTTTAACTGTGAATTTTTTCTATCAAAGAATTCGAGTTGAAGTGGTTGATACATCTCTTTATCCAACCAGAGAATTTGACGAGTATAGCCGGAGTGTTCATATTGTGGAAAACGCTCTATGACAAAACTTTCGCGACCATTTAAGGTTTCGTCACGTAACCATTTGTATTTATACTTTTCTACTTCTTGTGAAGAGATATCTTCATAGGCATATTCACTACCAACAAAGGGACCTGATTTATTAGAAGATGAAATTCGTTTAACGCGTTTTAATGCAGGCAAGTATAACCATTGATCATCAGGCGTTAATGAATGTGTGTGACTAAGAAAACCAGTTCCTTTGATATCTTTTGGGTTATCAAAAGTGATTAAACTTTTATCACCGTCGCCCGGCACTTCAAGTGTCGTGATGCGCATGACGCGTTTGCTTGAATCGCCTTGTTTATTTTTCAGCAACATACTCATGTCAGCGATTTGATCAGTCCAACCGGTATCACGGATATCTGCTTCTACTACAATTGATAGGCCCTTTTCTTCAGGGGTTTCTGCATAAGCATGATTAAGCAGCGGTGTTAAAAGAATCGCTAGTATCGATATTTTCTTCATCAGTTTTACCCTCAATTTTCATTAATACGGCTGGCAAGAATAAGAAATCAGCAAACAATGCAAAGGAAATGACAACTGCTGTTAATAACCCCATTCCTGAATTTAGCTCAAAGCTGGATGTTGACAAGATTAAAAACCCTGTAACCAGAATGATAGATGTAACAAGTAATGCGCGTCCTACAGTTTTGAATGCATAACGTACCGCATCTTCAGAGTTGAGTCCTTTTTCACGTCTGGCACGTAAATACTTGCTGAGAAAATGAACGGTATCATCGACGACAATACCCAAACTCATACTAGTGACGATGGAAAGCGATAAACCTATTTCACCAACAGTTAATCCCCAAAGACCAAACCCCATTGCTGCTGGTACGAGGTTAGGAACTAGACTCACTAAACCAATTTTAAAAGATCGTAGAGCAAATATTAAAACCATGGAGATTAAAATCAGTGCAACGGTTGTCCCGAATAACATACTGACAATATTTCGTTTACCTATATTGGCAAACATAAGCGATGTGCCACTTCCGTCAGCCCGTACGATATGTGTTGTATTTTTAGCAAGCCACTCTTGGGCTCTTTCTTCAAGTTCGATTAAGTTGTTTGATGATATTGTTTTAAGTGTCGCAGTCATTCGAGTGGCCGACTTATCAATATTGATTTGATTATTGAGATCCAGACCGTACGGGAGAGACATCTCATATAACAATAAGTATTGCGCGGCTAGGTTTCGTTCATCAGGAATTTTATAAAATGATTCATCATCTGCATGCATGT
>CAJJDJ010000192.1 GCA_905182825.1 Thiotrichaceae bacterium UBA7359 | reverse complement strand
ACCCATCCATAGAAAATATGCTGCAGGTAAAATCATTTCAATAATGATCATCACTGCTGCAGCAATAAGCCAATGCCAAAATTCAATTTGATTTAACCATTCCATAAATGAATCCTTACTTTTAATCGTTTGGTTTATTTTTGCTAAAAGTTTCCTTTGCAATCTCTGTAATACCGGCTATTGAGCCAATTACACTACTAGCTTCTAGGGGCATTAGTACTACTTTTGTATTAGGTGCGGCAGCGATATCCTTTAATGCATCGACATATTTTGTCGCAACAAAATAGTTGACAGCCTGTATATCGCCTGTCGAAATAGCGTTAGACACATCCGTCGTTGCCTTTGCTTCTGCCTCTGCTAATCTTTCCCTTGCCTCCGCATCACGAAAGGCTGATTCCTTACGACCCTCTGCTTCGAGAATGGCGGCTCGCTTTTCACCATCTGCTTTTAAAATTTCTGCTTGTTTGAAACCTTCTGCTTCAAGAATATTAGCGCGCTTTTCACGTTCTGCTTTCATCTGTCGTGCCATAGAATCAACCAAATCTTTTGGTGGAGAAATATCCTTAATCTCAATACGTGTAACTTTAACACCCCAAGGACTTGTTGCTTCATCAACTACCTGAAGTAACTGCGCATTAATCGTGTCTCTTTGTGATAATAATTGATCCAAATCCATCGAACCCATGACAGTACGAATATTCGTCATGGTCAGGTTCAGAATCGCACGTGTTAAGTTATTTACCTCATATGCTGCTTGAGCGGCATTAAGCACTTGAAAAAAAACAACACCATCAACCCTAACCATAGCATTATCTTTTGTAATGACTTCCTGAGAGGGGACATCAACGACCGTCTCCATCATATTCATCTTGGCACCGATTTTATCGAAAAAGGGAATAATAATGTGTAGCCCAGGTGTTAATGTTCGCGTGTATTCACCAAATCGTTCAACCGTATATTCATTACCCTGAGTGACTGTCGTTACTGCTTTGGTTATAACGACAAATATAAACAGTGCTAAACAAAATATAAAAAATGTTAATCCAGTCATGATTTTATTCCTTTCAACTTTGTAATATTAATAAACTTAATTGCTTTATAAACAGTCTTAATAATTTCCTTATTCAAGACAGTATCATCCTTAAGGTAGTTTGTCTCAGCGAATCACGGCTCGCTGAACTTATTATTTTAATTTTGCAAATTATCATTAAAATCTTCATCGATTACAGCGGGCATGCTTGGAACGACCTTATCAAGCCAGCCGAGAATTTTTTTGATTAGAACATCTTCCATTTTATTAAAGTAATGATCAGCTCCTTCTATCTCTATTTGTTCATACTTTCGGTTATTACTTTTTTTTGCAGCAAGACGTCGATCTGGTGCTTGGTCGATGACATCCCTATAATCTCGACTGCCATATATATCTAATATAGGTATTTTAGATTTACCGATTAAACCGAGTATATCAATGCTCGGCTTTACAAAAGGGTAATCTTGTAAACTAAGCGCCACTATAGCCATAAACTTTTGTTTTTTTTCTTTTTTCAGATAATCAAGCATGCTAACTGCACCGAAACCATGACCAATGGCAATAATATTAAAGAATTCACGCTCGTGTAAAAGATACACAGCAGATTTAATTCTATTCTCAGCTTGTTGGAATGTACTTCCATAGTCTTCAACCTGATTCTCCGGCGCAATAACTGGCATTTGAATAGATAAAGTGCTCCAACCATATTCAGGTAATCCGTTTCTAATGGGTGATATAGTCTGTGGCCAATCTGCATGTCCACCCATTGAATGCAGCAGAATCACGGCACCATAGCTAGTTTCATTAGTTTGGTCCTGATACAGCGCAAGAAAACGTTCACCTCTAGCCTCAAGCCAAATGATTTCGGTTGTTTTAAGATTCTCAGCTAGTTTTTCTGTTGTTCGTTTCTCCCAGTCTCTGTCAACATTATCGGCAATAACCAGCAATGCATTTCCCAGAAATAATGAAAAAACAAAACTTAATATAATCACCTTTCTCATAAACATATATTTAGACTCCATTAACTAATCAGCAACAAGTAAGCTAGATAGTAGCGGTGTACGGGTTGATCAGGTAGAGTTGCCACAACTTAGATTGCGTTTGAATTAAAGCGAACAATAACTTTCATGACTAATTATATAATCGCACCTTCAATCTTGTCAGCTGACATGGCCAGACTCGGCGAAGAGGCCGAAACAGTTTTAGCTGCCGGGGCTGATTTCATCCATATCGATGTAATGGATAACCACTATGTGCCTAACCTGACCTTTGGTCCTATTATCGTCAAAGCCTTACGTGATTTTGGTATTAAGGCTACATTAGACGTACACTTAATGATCAAACCAATTGATAGTATTATCCCCAATTTTGCAGAAGCAGGCGCTAGTTATATAACCTTTCATCCTGAAGCTTCAAATCATATTGACCGTAGTTTACAGTTAATTCGTGATAATGGCTGTAAATCAGGGTTGGTATTTAATCCAGCCACTTCACTTGATGTACTTGAACATGTTATGGACAAGGTTGATATGATACTACTTATGTCGGTAAACCCTGGGTTTGGTGGACAATCTTTCATTAGCTCGGCGTTGGATAAACTGAAAATAGCAAGAAAATTGATTGATCATTGTGGTAGAGACATCCGACTTGAGATAGATGGTGGTGTTAAAATTGATAATATTCGTGAAATTGCAGACGCAGGTGCTGATACCTTCGTTGCTGGTTCAGCTATTTTTAGTAGTGATAATTATCAGAAGACAATAACAATGATGCGAGATCAACTAACCCGAACTAATAGCTAGTCTAAAGCATGATTTATGCATCTCACCGTGTTTCAATTACATTATGTCTATCAGAACACCTGAATTAATTTTGCTAGATCTTGACGGCACTTTAGTTGATTCAATGCCTGATCTCGCTAATTCAGTTAATGAGACGCTAGTAGCATTTTCAATAGCAAAAAGAGAAATTAATAGTATCCGTAATTGGGTGGGCAATGGCATTGAGAAACTTTTGCATCGCGCAATCACCAATGACATAGATGGAGAAGCAGAGGACAAACTTTTTGAAAAAGCTTATATAAGCTTTATGGATATCTATAATAAAAACATGTGCGTGAAGAGTGTCTGTTATCCCGGTGTTCGTGAAGGCATCGACTATCTAAAAGAAAAAGGCTTTATAATCGGCTGTGTAACCAATAAGAGTGACCAATTTGTCAGGCCGATTCTTGAAAAACTAGGGTTAATAGATGACATGAGCATTATCATAGCTGGCGATACACTTCCAAAAAAGAAACCAGATCCTTTACCATTACTGCATGCAGCTTCGTTTTTCGAAACCGACCCGAAAAACTCTCTTATGATTGGAGATTCAGTGAATGATGTTAAAGCAGCACGCGCAGCTAATTTTCAAATTGTTTGTGTCAGTTATGGTTATAACCATGGTAATGATATTCTTGATACAAACCCTGATGCCGTTATTGATTCATTAGCTGATTTACCTCAATTATTTAACTAAGATCATGACTAGCGAAACCGAATTTAATCAACTCGCTAATAAAGGCTATAACCGTATTCCTTTGATGCGCGAAGTATTGGCTGATTTTGATACGCCTCTTAGTACGTACATGAAATTATGTGCTGCGCCCTATTCTTATCTATTTGAATCCGTTCAAGGCGGAGAAAAATGGGGGCGCTATTCAATAATAGGACTACCGGCAAAAAAAATAATTACTGTAGATGGCAATCAAATAACAATTACAGAAAAGAATGTTATTTTAGAAAAATATAATATCGATGATCCATTAGCAGAGATAGAACGCATCCAGAAAACATTTAAGGTTGCTGAAATTGATGGGATGCCTCGATTTAATGGTGGTCTTGTCGGTTACTTTGGTTATGAAACTATTCGTTATATTGAATCGCGTTTAAATAAAAATGATAAAGAAGACCCCCTCGGTTCCCCAGATATTTTATTAATGGTCTCGGATGAAGTTGTTGTCTTTGATAATCTTGGTGGTAAAATGCATATTATTGTTCACGCTGACCCAAGTAACAATAACGCTTTTCCAATTGCACACCAACGCCTAGATGAATTAGCAGATAAACTAGCCAACAGACATGTCAACAAAACAAAGCCGAACGACTCTCGCACTGTTAATGAAAATGATTTTATTTCCGGTTTTACACAAGAAAACTATCAAGCTGCTGTTAATAAGATAAAAAAATATATTCTCGATGGTGATTGCATGCAGGTTGTCTTGTCGCAACGGCTTTCTATCCCTTTTAAATCAGAACCAATTGACTTGTATCGTGCCTTGCGTTGCCTCAACCCTTCACCATACATGTACTTTCTTGACTTGGATGATTTTCAAATTGTCGGTTCATCTCCAGAAATATTAGTGCGTCTTGAGGATGATATGATTACTGTTAGACCAATAGCCGGCACACGCCCACGAGGAAAGACTGAAGAAGAGGACACGACCTTTGAAAAAGAATTATTAACCGACCCAAAAGAATTAGCTGAACACTTAATGTTGATTGATTTAGGTCGAAACGATGCTGGTCGTGTTGCTAAAATGGGTAGCGTGACATTGACCGAAAAAATGCTCATTGAGCGTTATTCTCATGTCATGCATATCGTCTCAAACGTTACTGGAAAATTAATTGATGGAATGAGTGCTATCGATGTTCTACGTGCCACCTTTCCAGCTGGTACTGTCTCTGGTGCACCAAAAATTCGCGCTATGGAGATTATCGATGAGCTAGAACCAGTAAAACGTGGGATCTACTCGGGTGCCGTAGGTTATTTATCATGGAACGGAAATATGGACACTGCGATTGCCATACGTACCGCCGTTATAAAAGATAAAATATTACATATTCAGGCGGGCGCAGGAATTGTCGCAGATTCAGTACCTCAAAATGAATGGGATGAAACTATGAATAAAGGACGTGCTATCTTCAGAGCTGTTAGTTTAGCCGAAAAAGGGCTAGCATAATTAAGAGTATGACATGTTATTAATGATAGACAACTATGACTCATTTACCTATAACCTAGTTCAGTATTTTGGTGAGCTAGGTCAAGAGGTAGAAGTCTATCGTAATGATAAAATATCAGTAGCCCAAATAGAAAATTTGGCGCCAAAATATATCGTTGTTTCACCAGGGCCATGCAACCCTAACAAAGCTGGCATATCTATTGACGTGATTAATCATTTTAAGGGACAAATTCCATTATTAGGTGTTTGTCTTGGTCATCAGAGTATTGGACAAGCCTTTGGTGGCAAAGTCATACATGCACATAAAATCATGCATGGTAAAACTTCTGATATACATCATAACAATACCGATATTTTTAAAGGTTTGGAAAAAACTTTTATCGCCACACGATATCATTCTCTTGTAATTGAAAAAAAATCGTTGCCTGACTGCTTTGAAATTACCGCATGGACACAAAATGACAATGAGACTATGGATGAAATCATGGGACTGCGCCACAAAGAACTTCCAATATCAGGCGTGCAGTTTCATCCAGAATCAATCCTCACCTCTTACGGGCATGAGTTATTGTCAAACTTCCTTAACATGTATTAAGGAAGATTTTAGAGATGAATATTCAAACAGCACTCAATAATGTCATTGCCGGAAAAGATTTAAGCCACGCTAACATGCATTCTATTATGCAGACAATTATGCAAGGTGATGCAACACCAGCACAAATTGGCGGACTGCTAGTTGCTCTTCGCTTGAAGGGTGAAAGTATTGATGAAATTACTGCTGCAGCTGAGGTTATGCGAGAACTTGCTGATAAAGTGAATGTTCATAACATAAATCTAGTTGACACTTGTGGTACTGGTGGAGATGGTGCTAATACCTTTAATATCTCAACAGCCTCTGCATTTGTTGCTGCTGCTAGTGGTGCCAAGGTTGCCAAACATGGCAATCGTTCTGTTTCTAGCAAGTGTGGTAGTGCCGATGTGCTTGAAGCCGCAGGCGTTAACTTGGAATTAAATGCTCAAGAAGTTGTAAGTTGTATTGAAAATGTGGGTATCGGCTTCATGTTCGCTCCTATGCATCACAGCGCGATGAAGCATGCAATTGGTCCACGTCGTGAACTCGGTATTCGTACTTTATTCAATGTGCTCGGACCACTCACTAATCCGGCCGGTGCACTCAATCAGGTTGTTGGTGTGTTTAGTGATGATTGGCTCAATCCGCTTGCTGAAACATTAAAACAACTTGGCAGCAAACATGTCCTAGTTGTTCATGCGGAAGATGGTCTTGATGAGATCAGTATTGCAGCTAAAACAAACATCGCAGAATTAAAAGACGGTAGAATTAAAAATTATTCAATATGTCCAGGAGATTTTGGTATACATTTAAAAAATATTTCGGAATTGACTGTCAATAGCGTAGATGACAGTCTAAATAAAATGCAATCAGTATTAGATAACAAAAGTGGGGCAACAAAAGATATTGTTTGTCTTAATGCTGGTGCTGCTATTTATGCAGCAGGCCTCGCCGATTCAATACAAGATGGTGTCTATAAAGCATCTTCATGTATTGTGTCCGGTGCAGCAAAAAAAAAGTTCGAACAACTAGTTCAACACAGTCAGTCGTTTAAATTATAAATATTATGCAACCTGATATATTAAAAGACATACTCAATTACAAAGCTGAGTATATAGAACACGTAAAAAGAAAAACTTCATTACATGACCAAAAACATCGTGCGACCGATTCTGAAGCTACTCGTGGTTTTACTGATCATTTACTAAGTACTATTTCAGAAGGCAGACCAGGTGTTATTGCTGAAATAAAAAAGGCTTCTCCCAGCCGTGGGATTATTCGTGAAGATTTTCACCCGGATGCTATTGCCAAGAGTTTCGCTGATGCAGGTGCCAGTTGTTTATCCGTATTAACTGATATCCAATA
>CAJJDJ010000191.1 GCA_905182825.1 Thiotrichaceae bacterium UBA7359 | reverse complement strand
ATATCTAAAGTAAAAAACAATTCCATGTCATCAGGGTTTTGAAATATTGCATGACACTTTTTATTTTTCAGTAAAACTCTCAGTATGGGCACAAGGAATAAGCGTAATACCCTTGCATGCAACTCCTGAGAACTAAAGACATAACCTAGGCCAGTAAAGGCATTTATGATGGTTTTTGCCCTGGATGTTAATCCAGCAATTGTACCAAGCAGAATAATTTTCATGGAAACATTATGAATAATATCAGGTTGTTGCATTCTTAATAGTTTTACTAGTTTAAATAAAATTTTTAAGTCTTTAATAGGCCATCGAGATGAGCGAACAAAATCTAGATTAATTACATTTACCCCTTCATTAATTAGTGTTTTTTTAAGTTCGCCTACTCGAGTAATAACGGTAACATCGTACCCTGAAGCTATAGCCGCTTTTGCCAGTGGCAAACGGTGAGACATAAACACCCATGCTTCTGACACAACGATAATGAGCTTTAATTTCTTATCATTCTTATTTATGTGTCGTGTCAAATACCATTCTGTTGTCTTTGATAGCGCCTCTTCCATTTTGACTTGTGGCTGCCATCCTAGCCTGCGTTGTATTTTAGTCGAATCTACGCACATCGAGTTTGTTAATTTACTAAACTGATTTTTTTTACCAATTAGAGTAAATGAAATATCTAATACTCGTATAGGAAAATTAAAGACAGATGGTGTTTGATTAAAAGAGATGGATATTTTTTTAGCAAGTTCTGATATTGATATGTTCATATCGCTCAGTAAAAAAATATTATTGGCAGCTTCAGCTTTGATTATGCATTCTTTGACTGCATCGGATAGATTGTCTATAAAAATATAGCTACGGTAATTATTAATTCTTCCTAGAGGCAGTGGGACACGACTTTTCACAGCATCCATTAATGTTTTAAAATTTGCTTTTACTTGAGGGCCATATACCAAAGGAGAACGAATTATTACGTATTCCATATCACATTGGTTGCAAACTTGACAAATAACATTCTCGGCATCCAATTTACTTTGCGCATAACTTCCAACAGGTGCCGGCAATGTTTCTTCTGTAAACAATTGCTCTTTATCTTTATTTTCATAATGACTTACACCATCGCCATACACTTTGACACTACTTAAAAATATAAATCGCTTAATTTTCTTTCTTGCTGCCGCATCTATCAGTTTTTGAGTGGCTAGGTAATTGACATTTCGATATTCAATATCTTTAGATTTTGAACTTGATACGCTATGTGCCTTTCCAGCCAAGTGTATAATCACATCGATGTCATCGACTAATTTATCAAAATTACTTGTATCTGAATCAAAATCAAATGAAATAAATTCTATTTTATTTCTACTTTCCAAATAAACAGGTTTAAGTTCGCACCTTGATGTGACGCGTAGATTAAAATCACTATCACAAAGCATTGGAATCAATGATTTTGCTATAAATCCATTCGCGCCTGTTATCAAAACATTCTTCATATTTTTTTCTTTTGCATCATTGCTATCAATTTAGTACTTCTATACTCATATTCACTGACCCTTGATTATAATTTTCAAATGCCTATCAACTTTGAACTTTAAGCCAAGCTTGAAACATCAAGACTCCCCAGAGTTCGTGCTGCCAGTTTCGTTTCCCTGACAAATGCTCATCCCATTTTTTTCTAATTGCTGTTGCATTTAAATAACCACTAGAACGTATATAAGGTTCATCAAGTAACTCTTCGGCCCAACTACGCAACGGGCCTCGTAACCAACTATCTATGGGGACACCAAAACCCATCTTAGGTCGTTCAATAAGATTTTGAGGGACATATTTATATAGTATCTGTCTTAATAACCATTTGCCTTGTCCATGTCTTATTTTCATATTAAGCGGTAAAGACCATGCAAACTCTATAACTTCATGATCAAGAAACGGTGCTCGTGATTCAAGGCTTACTCCCATAGCAGCACGATCAACCTTCACCATTATGTCATCAGGCAAATAAGTTTTAGCATCCATGTACATCATAAATTCTGTAAAACCCAAGTTGTCAGGCCATTGTGATCGATCAGTCGCTGCAGTCGTTATCACATCACTACCAATAACAACACCCTCTCCCTCCCATAATGAAACTAATTCAATGAATATATCATTAGGTGAAATTGTACCGAGCAACTTTGCTAATTTGTGTAACTTGTCACCTGCAGAGCTATATCGATATCTAGTTGGCAACATGTACTTAAATATCGAAAACAATCTATCCCATGCTTGTGGCGAAGGAATACGTAACACACTGGCAAAAGCCCTTCTTAAAGGTAACGGGAATAGTTTTATACGATCCCATATATTCTGCCCCCATGAATAACGATTATAGCCTCCAAAGAATTCATCACCGCCATCACCTGAAAGGCTGACGGAAACATGTTCCTGAGTCATCCTGGAAACAAGGTATGTTGGAATCTGGGAAGAATCCGCAAAAGGTTCATCATATAAGGCAGGTAATAATGGAATAACATCCATTGCATCTTTAGGAGATACATAGAACTCTGTGTGTTCTGTTCCAAGGTGATTTGCAACAGCTAAAGCATGCTCAGCCTCATTGAACGAAGACTCATTAAATCCAATAGTGAATGTCCTTACAGGTCGCGAACTTTGATTCTGCATCAGTGCTACAATTAAAGATGAATCTACACCACCAGAAAGAAATGCGCCTAATGGTACGTCAGCTACCATTTGACGTTTTACACTTGCACGTAATAATGACTCTGTACGTTCAATTGCGGTTTTATCATTAATCTTCTGATGCGGTTGACTTACTACGTCATGCATTGACCAGTATTTTTGAATTTCAACATCATGACTAGAACCATTGCCTGTGATTTTAGCAATACAACCCGGCTCCAGTTTTCTAATCCCTTTATAGATAGTATTCGGTGCAGGAACATAATTAAACTGCATATAAAGCGCCAGTGCTTCGCGATCTATTTCATCACGCCATCCTGGATATGCGCGTAGTGCTTTTAGTTCCGAACCAAATAAGAAAGTCTCGTTGCTCCATCCATAATAAAGTGGCTTTTCACCAATGCGATCACGCACTAGATATAATTTTTTCTTTTTACGATCCCATAAGGCAAAAGCAAACATACCAGTAAATCGCTGAATTGCTTCAATCAGGCCCCATTGCATAATTGCAGCAAGCATTACTTCAGTATCAGAGTGTCCTCTCCAATTAATATTAGAACTATTATTAACATAAGTAGAGTTTTCTAATTCTTTACGTAATTGCCTGTGATTATAGATCTCTCCATTAAATACAATAATGTATCGACCATCAGCTGAATGCATTGGTTGGTGTCCTTCTGGCGAAAGGTCCAATATTGATAGTCGCCGATGCGCAAGAGAAATACCGACCGTAGTATCTTTCCAAATACCTGTATCATCAGGACCTCGATGGGCAAGTGTTGCGATCATACCTTCAGTACTTTTGACAATATCTGTAACTTGTGGTGTTCTTGTCAGGAGTCCAGCTATCCCGCACATAAGTCGTAAATATCCATGAGTAATTTGAAGTTAGAGAATATAAAAAGTGCAGGAATTAATAAGCAGTATATGTCTTAATAGAAGCCATTCAAGACATCAATTCAATATACAAGTCATGTGTCTTGTTCATTGACTTTTCCAGAGAGAATTCGTTGATTAGTCGTTGATGCCCTTCCTCTCCCATACATTGACATTTCTCAGGATCACCAAGGAGTTCGATTAGAGCATCAGCAAACAATTCATCATTATCAGGTTCAACTAATATTCCTGAAACACCTTGTTGCACAATATGATTTATCGGATAAATATCACTCGCCACGATAGGTTTTCTAACAGACATTGCCTCAATCAATACAATACCAAACCCTTCTGAAGAAGATGCAAATGCAAAAACATCAAGGTCTTGTAAAAATTCTAATGGCGTATTACAGAACTCAAGAATTTCAATATTACTTTCCACATTAAGTGATTCAGCAAGCTCTTTGAGTACATTTGAGTAACCCGTTGGATCACTTCCAGCTAACAACAACTTCGCGCCGGGAAAAATTTGTATTACCTTTGTCATTGCCCTTACTAAAGTTTCTAATCCTTTACGCTTCTCAAAACGTGCCAGGCAACCAATCTTAGATAACTCTCCAGATAAATTCTTTGGAAATTCAGGAACGTCTTTAAATTGCACACCATGATATATCACTCTAGTCTTGTCACGAAGTAGAAAAAAATATTTCATACCCCATTCCTGAACATGCGTTGATACTGCAATAGCATGGTCAACCCGTTGCCAGTTCCAACGTATTAACAGGAGTATCCAGTGCGCCGCAAACTTATCCTTAGTATAAGTATCATGAAGGGTAATAACCCATTTCATTTTAGGAAAAATTATTTTTGCAATTGAAGCAGCAAGATCAGACCGTGGGAGATGAGAGTGAATTATGTCCGGACGTATTTTGTATAATAATTTAATTAGTGAAAACCAACGTCCAATATCCTGTAAGCAGTTTGATTCCAGATAAACTATATTAGCCCCTGTTTCATTTAGTTTGGACTCTAATGAATCCGCGCCGCCTCGTATTTCCTGCAAAAGAAAAACAACTGTAACCTGATGACCACGTTGCATCATATCACGAGTAAGATTTAACACGTAAATCTCAGCGCCGCCAAATCCAGCAGTATTAATTAAATATACAAGTTTCATTTAAGAATTAAGGATATAATAGAGATGTGGAGTCATGCTGAGGAAAAATAAATAGTCTTGTTCTTTATCAAAGATAAAAACACAAATTATTATAATTTTTATTATTTATATTCAACTGATTTTTTTCAAATATCCATCTGAAGCAACACTAACAAGCAATTTATTATCAATGCTTTTATCAATCTTAAACTCGGGATGTTCTTTAAGATATTCCTTCACAGCTGTCTTTGGATTATCACCAACTCCCCATGATCGATCGGGGTAAGCACCATCAGGCATCTCCTCAATGAGCGTATCAAAAACGACACAATAACTCCCAGTAGTAGTTAATGGGGCGTATCCTTCAAGCTCTGCTAAGACATGTTCATGGGTATGATTTGAATCTAAACAAACTAAAACATTATTAAATTTCGATGACATTTCTTTAACTTTCTCGATAATGTCAGAATCAATAGAAGAACCTTCAATCATATCAATCCTATTTGACATAGGGTGTTCATTGATAGCAATACGATTATATTCACGAATTTCGATATCAATTCCCAAGACACGTCGCCGAGGTTTATTTGG
>CAJJDJ010000190.1 GCA_905182825.1 Thiotrichaceae bacterium UBA7359 | reverse complement strand
GATGGTAATTATAAGGCTTATGCTTATTTAATTACTGATGATGGTACTGATACTAGATATCCAATAACAAGAAAAGTTTGGCGAATTGGTCGAAGTAAGGACAATGAATTAAATCTGAATGATAACTCTCTCTCACGGCGTCATGCGGAAATTCACCGAAAGAGCGACGGTACATTTCATATTATTGACACGAATTCAATGAACGGAATATATATCAATCATGAAAAAATAGAGAGAAAAGAACTTCACGAGGGTGACGTTATTGAGATCGGTGATGTTTTACTGCATTTTACACAAATGACCTCAGATTATTCGCTTGAGGAAGCTACTATAATGGAAAGAACAAAAGCACCAATCATTGTATGATTATTTAATCAATTAATAGATTTTGTGAGTTTAATGTAATTATTTATTAGATTTATCATAGCTGATTCATCTAACAATGGCTCATTTTCACCGAACCACTGTCGTTTATTCTCAAAAATCAATCTCGAAATATTCATAGCTACGGATTTAACATTGCCGACATCAATTTGCATCGAGGCATTAATCAATAATGATGTGGCTGCCCCCAGTACAATTTCTTTATGGTGTTGCAATAAAAGCTCATGTTCTTGTGTTGTTCGGACAGATTTATTCTCTTCAAGTTGAACTGTTTGAATAACGAAAGCTATTAATGCGCTGAACTCCTCAGGTACTGTTATTCGACTAATCATGGCCCAGCGATATAAATCGATCACAAAGACTTCCCATTTATCGACCGGATCATCAATATTTATAACTGACAATAGTTTTTCAGAAACGCATTCTTGTGCATGCTCCCAAAGTTCAAGCATTTTTTTTGAGACATCTTCTCTAATTTCTTGATGTTCTGGATTCACACCAAACAATAACGGAACACCTTCGTTATGCAGTAACCACTTCTCCTTACAAATCCATTTTTCATATAATCTCTGTAATTTTAAGTGTTCTTCATCATAGATCGTTACTTTTCGAGTATCTTTCTGCATAGAAATTCTCTTTTCATGAGAAAATAATACAGTTCTAATACTATTAATAATATTCATATCTATATATTTTTTATTTGTATGTTAAAAGATCATTCAGTTCTTATTGATTAATAACTAGACATCAATCTGATTTCATCATTTATCTTATTTCTATTATTTCAAGGTGAATTTCGTCGACATTCTGTTTAACTCTTCCGTAATAATATCATAATGTATAGTCTCTTTTTTTAACGAATCTAAACTTCTTATTCATCAAGAAATCAAAGTAAAATTATCGCAGTAAACCTTAAATTTAAAAAACACAGTAAGAACCTCATATCACATCCAAAAATTATTTTTCCTAGGCGTGAGAACTATTGCTAAGCTCAATGAATTTATATTTGATTTTTCTGAAAATTTAAGAATTTTTATTATTAGAAAAGTCTTTATGCTAAACTATTAAGATAGATATTTGACCATCTAGTAATACTAGCATGTCCTATTCTATCTACAGTATCCTAAAATAAAGACACGAAATTTCAGTAATGTTTAATAGCATCAGGTTCTATCTTGCAGTTAGATATATGATTTACACCTTATCGTGATTATGGTGAAAATAACGGCTCAGTAACTTTATGGAAATAAGGCACTTCTTTATTTTAATATACTAAAAAACCCAGATGAAATTTTTTTCTTTTAAAAAATATATTTATTACTATTTTTTTGAAGGGACCAAATCAAAGTATTATCTAGAGTCAACTGAAAATTATATGAACACAAAAAAAATTCTCTACGATTCAATGGCTTTTTCATATCCAGACCATACTATCTTCCATGAAGGTTCATCATCCGCAGCAGCATAATCAATGTCTATACATATACCAGGTATCGCAATCAATACACCATTAACGTAAATCATGGGAAAGCTATCTCTCTCCCATGGCAAAACACCCCTCTCTTGAAATAACTGCTTTACAGTTTTTGACTTAGTAGTATTGTTTAATCTTAGTTTTTCACCACCAATTCTATATTGAACTCTAATGTTTTTATTCTCAATACTTTTCTTCGACAGCCCATTTCCAATCTGTGTTTTTGCAATTAATATCTCATCCATTATTTTCAAAGGCCTAGAAATATCCCATTTTAAATTTATATTATCAATATTTTTATGTGTTCTTTTGTAAGCGTATAGTAAATTTTTGTATTTCCTTATTTCAACAGTTCTCCAATTTATGCAATTTGCATTGTCAGATTTTGTATTGATCAAATCTGAAATAATCTGATTGATATGCTTCGAGTTTGGTGTCTCTATTTGCAGTTTTTGAAGCCATATAAAAATTATATTTTTCTGTCTGGCAACACTTAAATCCCTCAACATATTTAGATTTAATTGTTTTTTATGAGAAACTATCTTAAGGTCTTGCAAACCAATCTCGCTCATTAAAGATGCACATTCTTGTTGGTGTACAATTAAGCGAGAAATTGTTTTACGATATGAAGGCCACCGTTTCTCAAATGCCGGAATAACCTTATTCCTTAGGTAATTTCTATCAAACTTCGTGTCTGTATTACTCGAATCTTCTTGCCAAGACAATTTTTTTTCTTTCGCATAAAATTTTAATTCGCTTCTAGAATAGTTTAATAGTGGACGAACATGTATAGCATTCGTAATATCTTTGAAAAGTGGCATTGAGGATAAACCACGCGGTCCAGCACCACGAAGAGCTTGTAAAAAAAAAGTTTCGACCTGATCATCCTGATGATGTGCTGTAAAGAGCAAATCATTTTTATTCATAACTTGACCGATTAATTCGTATCGTTTTTCCCTTGCCCAAGCTTCAATACTACTTCCCTTTGGAACTTTTTCATTGATATTTATTTTAGTGAAACATAGACCGTAATAATCGCATTGAGTTTTACAGAAGTCACCCCATCCCAGGCTATCCTCTTGTATCCCATGATCCACATAAACGACTCCGAATGACTTTCCTATCTTTTCTCTATTAGAAAAAACCATGTGAAGCAAAACACTAGAATCCATCCCTCCGCTATAAGCAATCCAGATTTTTTTTGTCTCTGGAAATGTATTCAGTATTAAATCAAAACTAAATTGTGAGAGTCGGCTTATTGTCACGGAATTCTTTTATACACCAAAATCAATAAAATCATAAAAATCATAAAAATCATAAAAATCATAAAAAATGAAAAATTAATTTTTCTTAAATTCACCAATTTGTCTTATCTTTTTTTGTCTTTTTACAACAACTTCTTCAATTGGCATGGAGTGCAGTTTTTTTAAATCCTCAATTAAAGCGAGTTTCAAGCTATTTGCGATACAATCAAAATCACGATGTGCACCACCTAATGGTTCAGTTATCACACGGTCGACTAAGTTAAGTTCATTCAATCTTTGCGCTGTAATACCCATTGCTTCTGCTGCCTCTTTAGCATTATCAGTACTCTTCCAAAGAATCGAAGCACATCCTTCGGGTGAGATCACAGAATATGTGCTATATTGCAACATCAACAAACGATCACCAACACCAATGGCAAGCGCGCCTCCCGAACCACCTTCTCCAATCACTGTTGCAATAATTGGAGTTTTCAATTCTGACATAGCCATCAAGTTTCTTGCGATGGCTTCACTCTGGCCTCGTTCTTCGGCATCAACACCTGGATAAGCTCCTGGGGTATCGATAAAAGTAAGTACTGGGATGTGGAAACGCTCTGCCATCTGCATAATACGTAACGCCTTACGATAACCTTCCGGTTTTGGCATTCCATAATTTCGCATAATTCTATCTTTAGTATCACGACCTTTCTGATGACCTATGATAGCAACAGATTCTCCGTCTAATCTTGCTAAACCAGTAATAATTGCTGGATCATCTGCAAAATATCGCTCTCCATGTAATTCTTGAAAATCTGTGAAGATAAGATCAATATAATCCTGCGTGTATGGCCTTTGAGGATGTCGCGCTACTTGTGAAACCTGCCACGGAGTCAATGAAGAAAAAATGGATTCTGTCAATTCGTTACTACGTTTCTTGAGCCGTGAAATTTCTTCATTAATATTTATTTTTTTATCATTACCTACGTAACGCAATTCTTCAATTTTGGCTTCGAGCTCAGCAATCGGTTGTTCGAAATCTAAGAAATTCATGTTGTTAAATACAGT
>CAJJDJ010000189.1 GCA_905182825.1 Thiotrichaceae bacterium UBA7359 | reverse complement strand
ACTTTTTATTATTTTCTAAATCGACCACTCTCTAGACGACTAAGACCTAACATTAAGCCAAGGTCACAGAGCGCCTAAAACATACTCAACCCTTTATTGTGAATTTAAACTCTCATAAGTACCCACCATTTTAAGTAACAATGCAAAATTTCGTTCAATTACTTTGGTACGATTACCATCACCGATAATGTAATTTATTGGAATATTTTTAGAGTCCAAATAACCACTTAAAGAAGCAGGCAAAGATGAATTCAATTGGTTCTTTCCACCCACGAATCTTTAAAGAAGAAATCTATGTTTGTATTGTCAACGCCACATAGTCAAGACATACTTATACGTAAAATTAAAGGGAGCATCAAAATATATGCGCGCGGCCAATATTGAAGTAACAGCTCCATTTGACGGTTCTAAAATAGGGGAAGTACCTGTTTCTAGTGCTGAGGATGTTGAGAATGCGCTAGCAAAAGCCTACGCATTATATAGAAATAAAGATGGTTGGATCCCTCTCCCTGATCGTCTCGATATTTTGAGACGAGCTGCAGAAATTATTAAACAGCGCCGTGAAGAGTTAGCTCTACAGGCGGCCCGAGAAGGTGGAAAACCTCTAGCTGATTCATTGGTTGAATTAGATCGTGCGGCGGATGGTGTTAAGAATTGCGTTGAAGTCATGCGCGCAGAATGTGGTGACGTAGTTCCGATGGGCATTAATCCAGCATCCTTAGGACATGTAGCTTTTACACAACGTGAACCCATCGGGGTTGTGGTTGCGGTAAGTGCATTTAATCACCCGTTTAATTTAATTGTTCACCAGGTTACACCTGCTGTAGCGACGGGATGCCCAGTCATTGTCAAACCATCAGATATAACTCCACTAAGCTGCTTCTCATTTGTAGAAATTTTGTACGAAGCAGGACTGCCTAAAGATTGGTGTCAAATTGTTTTGCCTACGGATTTAAGTGTTGCAACTAGTCTGGTAGCTGATCCACGAAATGCCTTTTTTAGCTTTATCGGAAGCGCTAGAGTAGGTTGGATGCTTCGTTCAAAATTAGCGCCAGGAACACGGTGTGCGCTTGAACATGGCGGTGCTGCGCCTGTTATAGTCTCTAAAGATGCTGATATGAAAGATGCAGTTTCAAGATTAGCTAAGGGTGGATTCTACCATGGAGGCCAAGTCTGTGTCTCTGTCCAACGTATTTTTGCGCATGCTGAGATTGCTGAAGAGTTAGCTGCTGCGATTGCCGTTGAAGGTAATAAAATGAAGGTGGGTGATCCAACAAAAGCTGATTCAGAGGTGGGCCCACTAATTAAACCCGCTGAGGTAGATCGAGTTCATGATTGGGTCACGGCTGCGATAGATGGTGGAGCAAAGCTTATTTCTGGCGGAGAAAAAATTTCAGAAAGTTGCTATAAACCCACTGTATTATTTGCCCCCCCCGCGGATGCAGAAGTCTCAAAAAGTGAAATATTTGGGCCTGTTATTTGCGTGTACCCTTTTAAGGACCTTGATGAGGCAATTAATCGTGCAAACAGTTTGGATGTCTCATTTCAGGCTGCTGTGTTTACTAAAAATTTAGATATAGCACTTCGGGTCTATAAACGCTTGGATGGAACGGCAATTATGGTTAATGACCACACAGCATTTAGAGTTGATTGGATGCCTTTTGCTGGCGCACGTCATTCTGGACATGGCGTTGGGGGTATTCCTCATACTATCCATGAGATGCAAATTGAGAAAATGATGGTTATTCGCTCCGATGAGCTTTGAGCCTAAAATTTAATAAAAAACAAGAGAGGTGTTTACATGAAAGCTTCAGATTTATTTGTTAAGTGTCTTGAGAACGAAGGGGTTGAACGGATTTTTGGTGTTCCCGGTGAGGAAAATGCTGACATGATGATTTCCTTACTTGATAGCCCTATAGAATTTGTATTGTGTCGACATGAACAGTCCGCAGCATTTATGGCAGATACATACGGACGGTTAACAGGGAAAGCTGGCGTTTGCTTGGCAACTTTGGGACCTGGTGCGACAAATCTTGTTACGGGTCTTGCTGACGCTAATATGGATCGGGCGCCGGTCGTCGCGATTATCGGTCAGGGCTCTACGAAACGTCTCCATAAAGAAAGTCATCAAAATATGGATTCGATCGCAATGATGAAACCAATTAGTAAATGGGCGCAATCAATCTACTCCGCGGGTAATATTACGGAAGTTGTCCGTAAGGCCTTTAAAATTGCTGAGATGGAAAAGCCTGGGGTAACAGTTATCGAATTACCTGAAGATATTGCTAAGCAAGAAATTGATGAACTTCCACTTAAGCCTGTTACTGCCCGCCGCCCGGCGGCGGACCACAAAGCAATAAAAGCAGCTGTTGATGCAATTATGGATGCCAAGAATCCAATTATCCTTGCTGGGAATGGCGCAATTCGAAAGAGAGCCGCAAAGCAACTTCAGCGCTTCGCACATAACACAGGGATTGGTGTGGTTAATACGTTTATGGGAAAGGGGGCTCTGCCAATGACAGATAAGCACTGCCTTTATACAATGGGATTGGGTAGCGGCGACTATAATAATTTGGCGTTCGATGACGCTGACGTTGTGATTACAGTAGGCTATGACCTGGTGGAGTATGCGCCGCAAGCGTGGAACAGAACGCCTGGAAAGACCATTATACATCTTGATTTTACGCCAGCTGAGGTGGATAAAGATTTTCAAGTGACTGTCGATATTGCCGCTGATTTAGCTGATGCTTTATGGCAAATGAATGAAGAACTTGAAAAGCGGGCTAAAGATAAATTCCCGCTATTTGATATCTCTAGTCGTAGTAAACTTCGTGACATTATGACTAAGGATTTTGAAGCAGAGAAAGATGATACCGGTTTTCCAGTAAAGCCACAGAAAATATTATGGGATGTGCGACAATTTTTGGGCCCTAAAGATATTTTGCTTTCAGATGTTGGTGCCCATAAAATGTGGGTTTCTAGATATTATCAATGTATTGAGCCGAACACCTGTCTTATTTCGAATGGTTTTTGCACGATGGGATTCGCTATGCCAGGTTCAATCGGTGCTAAATATGCATGTCCAGACAGTAAAGTCTTGTCGATCAGTGGTGATGCTGGGTTTATGATGAATGTTCAGGAGCTTGAAACTGCAGTTCGTAAAAAGCAAAATATTGTCGCCATGGTCTGGGTTGATGGTGAGTACGGTCTAATCAAATGGAAGCAGCAAAACGGATTTAATGGAAAGCATTCAGACTTGGCCTTTACTAATCCTGACTTTACGATGTTAGCAAATTCTTTCGGAATGTTGGGAATAACGGTTGATAGTGCTGAGGGCGTAACCCCGGCACTTCGAGAAGCCTTTGCACATGATGGCTCAGCACTAATAGCTGTTCCTGTAGACTATGCAGAAAATATGAAATTAACCGATAGGCTTGGTAACGTTTCAGTAGCCATGTAGAAAAATTAAGGCTCCCTTTAAAGGAAAGAGGGAGCCTTAATTAAAGATCATTTTTGTAAACTTTAGATACTATTTATCTTTGTTAGGTGTTGGAAATTTATCTGAAAAGTTATCGATTAACTTTTATATGTGTTGTTTAAGGTGTGAGACCTTAGTGCAACAGAACAACCGATTGTTCTTCAGTCAGCCATCTAGCTAGCCGACGATTCTGCACGTTTTTTCCACGTCTAAGTTCACCAAGCGTGGATTTTTGACGATGGTAGAAGTAGTTCTCACAGTCAGTGCGTTCTAGCTCTTTAAGCTTTGTATCTTTTCCAATGAAGCTGAGCCAGTGCTGTAGATGTGTAGCTATCGTTGCCAAACGTCCGCTTACAATATGCCCAAGCTCCACATCATGTTTGCGAAAGTCTACGTACTTTTGAACGCCTTCTTTTGTTGTAATTGAAAAGTAGGTTTTGCCTTGCTGAAGATTTGCGTAAATTTCTAAGTAGGCTGCTTTACCACGTTCTACTGCTGTTGTTTCACTGCGAGTGCGTAGGCTTTTACGTGCGTATTTGTTTTCTTTTGTAAGCCACATACGAAACTGCCAATACTCCCCACGCTTGTACACACAAGCTTCGTCGAAGATTGGAATTTCGTCGTCTTTGAATTCTCGCTTTTTGAGTACCAAATTCTGCCTACGAGTTACTATGATTTTCAGTAGTCACACGTTTGTGCAACATTCTGTGTAACAGTAAGAGAGATTTTCAGTTAAATCAATCGGTTATATTTTTTGTGAAAGTTTTGTGTAACTAACTAATATAATAAAATCAATTACTTAATTATTAATTTCTATTCCCACTCAATAGTAGCTGGCGGCTTGCCTGAAATATCATATACAACCCGAGAGATACCGACCACCTCATTAATGATACGATTCGAAACCTTGCCTAAAAAATCATATGGAAGATGTGCCCAATGCGCTGTCATAAAATCTACTGTGACAACAGCACGTAATGATACAATATAACTATATTTACGCGTGTCCCCCATAACCCCTACAGATTTGACTGGTAGAAAGACTGTAAAAGCCTGACTAATCTCGTCATATAAATTATTCGTACAAAGTTCTTCAATAAATATATTGTCTGCAAGACGAAGTATGTCGGCATATTCTTTTTTTACTTCTCCTAAAATTCTTACACTCAAACCGGGACCTGGAAACGGATGTCGATAAACCATTTCTTTTGGTAATCCGAGTTGCATACCCAAGCGTCTTACCTCATCTTTGAAGAGTTCACGCAAGGGCTCGATTAATTCCATTTTCATAGTATCAGGCAGACCACCAACATTATGATGTGATTTTATAACATGAGCTTTGCCGCCTTTAGCATCAGCAGATTCAATAACATCAGGATAAATTGTACCTTGCGCCAACCACTTCATATCTTCGAAATCGTTTGAATGCTCTTCAAATATTTTGATGAATTCAGCACCGATGACCTTACGTTTAGCTTCCGGATCTTTAACACCTTTAAGTCTATCGAGAAAACGTTGTTCTGCATCAACCCTAATAACATTAATACCCATATGCTCAGCGAAGGTTTTCATTACTTGATCACCCTCGTTCAAACGTAATAAACCGTTGTCAACAAATACACACGTCAATTTATCACCAATCGCCTCATGTAATAATACGGCAACAACTGAGGAATCAACACCTCCTGATAATGCTAATAAAACTTTATCATCACCAACTTGTCTCTTAATTTTTGCTATACCATTTTCGACAATTTTTTCTATTGTCCATAGTGAACTACAAGCAGCAACTTCGTGTAGAAATCGTTGTAAAATCGCTTGCCCTTGAGTTGTATGTGTTACTTCTGGATGAAATTGTAACCCATAAAATTTTCGAGATTCATCTGCAATACCTGCTATAGGGGAGTTTTCAGAAGAGGCTATTACTTTGAATCCATCAGGTAATATTTCAACACGATCGCCGTGACTCATCCAAACATTTAAAAGCCCATGACCTTCATCATTGACTTCGTCTTGTATTTCTTTCAATAAGTTTGAATGGCCTCGTGCTCTAACTTGCGCATAACCAAATTCACGTAGGCTGGAATTAGCAACCTTACCACCAAGCTGTTCGGCCATAATTTGCATGCCATAACAAATGCCTAATACAGGTAAGCCCATGTTGAATACAAGTTCAGGGGCCTTTACACTATCGAGTTTAGTAACTGTTTCGGGTCCACCTGAAAGTATAATCGCATTAGGTTTAAAATCTTTTATTGCTTGTTCATCCATATCAAAGGGATGGACCTCACTATAGACACCCGCTTCACGAACACGTCTGGCTATAAGTTGAGTGTATTGCGAGCCAAAATCCAGGATCAAGATGCGTTCAGAATGTATATCAGTCATCAAATTACTTATATTTTTGCTTGATTAAAAATCAAACACGATAGTTGGGAGGTTCTTTTGTAATAGCCACATCATGCACATGACTTTCATTGAAGCCGGCATTAGTTATACGTATAAATTTTGCTTTTTCTCGCAGTTCTTTCAATGTAGAACAACCGGTATAGCCCATTGCAGCTCGAACACCACCAGTCATTTGATGAATTATCGCAGCTAAAGGTCCTTTATATGGAACACGTCCCTCGATTCCTTCTGGTACCAATTTCTCAATCTCGTCATTCTCTTGAAAATAACGATCCGAGGAACCATATTGCTGCGACATAGCTCCTAATGATCCCATGCCTCGATACGATTTATAGGAACGTCCCTGATAAAGCTCCACTTCTCCGGGAGCTTCCTCAGTACCTGCAAACATACCTCCCATCATAGTGCTATGTGCTCCGGCAGCAAGTGCTTTTGCTATATCTCCTGAATAACGGATTCCTCCATCCGATATCAGTGGTATACCTTTGTTTTCTAGCGCTTTCGCAATATTAGCGACTGCAGATACCTGTGGCACACCAATACCGCTAACGATTCTCGTGGTACAAATCGAACCAGGGCCTATTCCTACTTTAACAGCATCAGCACCAACATCGACTAGAGCAAGTGCTGCCTCTGGAGTAGCAATATTACCGCCGATAATTTGTGTGTCTTTATGGTTTTTCTTTATCCATTTAATCATCTCCAAAACACCTTTTGAATGACCATGCGCAGTATCCACCACGATGACATCCGCACGTGATTCTATAAGTTTTTCTACTCGTTCCATCGATTTTTTTCCTACACCAACAGCAGCGCCAACACGTAAACGTTCGGAAGAATCAATACATGCATTAGGATATTCAGATGCCTTTTGCATATCTTTTACTGTAATTAAACCTGCAAGTTGAAACTTCTCGTTCACCACTAGTATTTTTTCAATTCTATGCTTGTGTAAAAGAGCACGAACTTCTTCTTTACTTGCATTTTCCCGAACAGTAATGAGGTTTTCTTTGCGTGTCATTATATTTCGAACAGGATCATCCGTCTTCTTTTCAAAGCGCAGATCTCGACTAGTAACAATACCAATAAGTTCATCACCTTCAACTACTGGAACCCCTGATATGTTTTTTTCACGAGTCAAATCGATAACTTCCTGAATACTAGTGTACTGACTTACAGTTAATGGTTCCTTGATGACTCCACTTTCATACTTTTTGACCCTTCTTACGTTTTTTGCCTGCAGGTCCGAGCTCATGTTTTTATGGATAATCCCTATTCCACCTTCTTGAGCTAAAGCAATAGCTAGTGCTGACTCTGTTACTGTATCCATGGCGGCAGATACTATAGGAACGTTTAGCGTTATTTCCCTTGTTAACAGAGTTTTCAATGATACTTCGCGCGGCAATACCTCAGAATAATCAGGTACCAGTAAAACATCATCAAATGTAAGCGCCTCTTCATCAATAATCATATCAGTTCCATATGTTGGCCAATAATTGAAAAAATAAAATAACCGCTAATTATAGCCTCTACTTGCTCTACGGCATACACTCTTATGCTTTGTTTTGGCATTCTTTTGGCTTAACATGTCAAATATGTCTCTAATCAAGAATAAATCACCTAATCCAAATGACATCTATTCAGTAAGCCGCTTAAATCATGAAGTCCGAAGTGTTCTTGAAGAAGTTTTTCCGACTATTTGGGTGCAAGGTGAAATTTCCAACCTTGCCGAACCGGCATCAGGGCATATTTATTTCACCTTAAAAGACAATAGTGCTCAAGTCAGATGTGCTATGTTCAAAAATCGTCAGTCTGGTCTACGATTTGCACCTGAAAATGGCATCCAGGTGGTCGCCAGAGCCAATATTGGAATTTATGAAGGAAGAGGTGAATACCAGCTCATCATCGAGTCACTTGAACCGGCTGGTGCTGGTCAACTACAAGTTGCATTCGAAGCATTGAAACAAAAACTCTCAATTGAAGGTCTATTTGCTGAAAAACACAAAAAACCACTACCCAGATTTCCAGGAACTATTGGTATTATAACCTCGGCAACCAGTGCTGCGGTTCAAGATATTTTGAGTATTCTCAAGCGACGTTATCCGTTTGGTAATGTGATTATATATCCAGTACCAGTACAAGGTGAAGGCGCAGCCATAAAAATAGCTAGTGCGATTGAACTCGCTGAACAGAGAAAGGAATGTGATGTGTTAATATTATCACGTGGAGGCGGTTCATTAGAAGACCTATGGTCATTCAATGAGGAAGTAGTCGCGCGTGCAATGTTTGCCATTTCTATTCCCATTGTGAGTGGGGTTGGGCATGAAATTGATTTCACCATTGCTGACTTTGTTGCTGACCAAAGAGCACCAACTCCATCAGCCGCTGCAGAACTAACCAGCCCTTGCATGACCGAGATGGTTACAAAGTTTAAACAATGTGAAGAAAAAATGATTCGCCACCAAAAACAAACTATTAATCATCTTAGGCAGCATGTTGAATATTTATCGGTAAAGGTACCACATTTAAAGCAACGTTTAATAGAATTAATACAACGAACTGATGAATATTCAATGCGATTAAGGCACCAAGTTGAAAGTGTACTATTTAATAAAAAAATTATATTTTCTAGTTCATTGAACAAGATCAATACATTAAATCCCCTGCATAAAGTTTCCCGACAGCTCGAAAAAGTAAATCAGATACGAACTCAATTTAAACAATCGATGAAACTAATCCTTGAAAAATATAATAATAACATCTTAAGGCTAAATCATACGTTAAATACTGTCAGTCCTATTTCAACATTAGATCGAGGCTATGCAATAGTTACAAATACTAAAACAAATTTAATTGTTAAAAGTGCAAAGGGGTTGAATACAGGAGATAAACTTCGAATTAGGTTTTCTGCTGCTGAAGTGAATTCGATCGTAGATGAAGTTCATGAAAATTAAATCTATCTTATTAATAAGCTTGTTTTATGTATTAGCACTTTGTTCAGTCAATGCACTAGAACTTCCTACTGAATCTATCGTTCCTGGTGGTATTGCTATCATATCGATACATACACAAGAAAAACCAAAAGCTTATTTTCATGCTCGCAGAGTCATGGTCCTTGGCTCAAGCGCTAATTGGAAAGCTATTATAGGCATACCTTTAACTGAAAAAACTGGAACACAAATACTTGTTGTTAAAAATAATGGTGTTAAAACTGATTATAAATTTGAAATTCGAAGTAAAGAATATGAGACACAACACCTCACAATCAAAAACAAACGTAAGGTAAATCCAAACAAGCAAGATATGTCTCGCATAGTTGCAGAGAGAGAAATTATCTCAAAAGCAAAATCACATTGGCGTGATAATGAAAATGTATCATTTCAATTTATCAAACCAGCGGCAGGACCCTATAGTAGTCCATTTGGTTTAAAACGTTTTTTTAATGAACAACCGAGAAAACCGCATAGCGGTTTGGATATCGCGGCACCTAAAGGCACACTCATTACAGCAGCAGCTAGTGGGATTATAATTAATGTTGGCGATTATTTTTTTAATGGCAATACTGTATTCATAGACCATGGCCAAGGATTAATCACGATGTATTGCCATATGGAATATATCGGGATTAGCCAGGGTTCAAAGGTGAAAGCAGGTGATGTGATTGGAAGAGTTGGTCTTACTGGTCGCGTTACTGGTGCCCATTTGCACTGGAGTGTGATTTTAAATAACACAACAGTTGATCCACTATTATTCTTAGCGAAGGAGTGATGGAAATTAATATCTAAGTTTATACCAAAGAATTCCAATATATTCATGAAGTGCTATACGTGTTTCATAGAGTGCATATGCAGAAGGAACATAATGAAATAGTGCAGAGCTAAAGACACTTGGAGTAAAAAGAGTAGGTGCTGGTGTAACTTTAATTCCCTGCTGTTCAAACATCATGACAGCTCGAGACATATGCCAAGCATGTGTAACTAAATATACTGAAACAATACCATGTTCTTTTAATATGGCTCCTGAAAAAATAGCGTTCTCTGCGGTATTTCTAGACTTATCTTCTTGCCATTTAACGTTGATATGATAATCATTTATTAATGTATCAGCCATCACTCCTGCTTCGGAAATATTCGCTTTTCCAGTATTGCCACCCGTCACAAGAATAGGTAAATTAGTATGCTTATGTAGAAAAATGCTATAACGAATTCGCTCTAATGTTTTAGAACCATCAACTGGTTTAATATATTCTTTATCATTTAATCGACTTCCAGCAGCAAGGACAACAATAGCTTGTTCATTATTCAAAAAGACCGGGGGCTCAAGTGCAGGATATATTTCCAGACTTTTAAGTAATGCGTGAGAAAAAGGCAGCCAACAAAAAAATATTAATGACAAGGCACCAACAAACAATAGAATACGAGCGAAATATTTATACTTATTTAATAATAATATCCCGACGGCTATAATAATAAAATTCAGAGCAGGAGGAAAAATAAGCGCTTTGAATATAGAAAGAATAGAGAAACTCATTAATTAATCGTCAATCAACGGACTCACCCACAGCTTGTAAATCTGCATGATAAGAAGATCTGACCATTGGCGCACTTGCCACGTTATCAAATCCTAGATCTTCAGCAAATTGTCCTAGCGCTTCAAATTCTTCAGGATGAACATAACGTTCTACTGGCAGATGGTAACGACTGGGTTGCAGATATTGACCGATTGTAATCATATTACAATCATTGTCTTTTAAATCTTTTAAAACCTGTTTTACTTGGTCTATTGTTTCTCCCAAACCTAACATGAGCCCAGATTTAGTCGGCACAGAGTTATTTTGTTGCTTGAACTTTTTAAT
>CAJJDJ010000188.1 GCA_905182825.1 Thiotrichaceae bacterium UBA7359 | reverse complement strand
GGTCGAATACTTCAAAATTATTACACTGTAAAACGACACCAACAATATTCTTGCCAATATCATGAACATCACCTTTAACTGTCGCCATAATAATCTTGCCATTACTTTGTATTTTTCCGTCACCTTTTTCTGCTTCTATATATGGGATCAAATGAGCAACTGCTTTTTTCATTACACGCGCGCTCTTGACCACTTGTGGCAAGAACATTTTACCTGCACCAAATAAATCACCAACAACATTCATTCCATCCATCAATGGGCCTTCGATAACATGTATTGGTTTCTTTGCTTGTTGTCGTGCTTCTTCGGTATCTTCAACAACATAATCAGCAATACCTTTAACTAATGCGTGTGCGAGTCGTTCTTCGACAGTGTCCTTGCGCCATTCAAGATCAATTTTTTTTTCTTTTGCAGCACCACCTTCAACTGTTTCAGAAAATTCAACTAAACGGTCAGTCGCATCATTTTTTCTATTTAATAAGACGTCTTCTATGTATACCAAGAGATCTTTTGGAATTTCATTATAAATACCGAGTTGTCCGGCATTAACAATAGCCATATCCATACCAGATTGAATAGCGTGATAAAGGAAAGAAGAATGCATTGCCTCGCGCACTGGATTATTGCCTCTGAATGAAAATGAAACATTACTTAGTCCGCCACTAACTAGAGCATGGGGTAAGTGTTTTTTAATTAATTGTGTTGCTTCAAAGAAAGATACAGCATAATTATTGTGTTCTTCCATACCTGTTGCGACAGTTAGAATGTTTGGATCAAAGATAATATCTTCTGGAGAAAAACCAACTTTATCGACCAATATGTCATATGAACGTTTGCAAAGTTGAAACCGTCTTTCTGTTGTATCAGCTTGACCTGTTTCATCAAATGCCATGACAACAACTGCAGCGCCGTAACGTTTAACTAGTTTTGCGTATTGAATAAATTTTTCTTCGCCTTCTTTCAGACTAATCGAATTAACAACACATTTACCTTGAACGCACCGCAGCCCCGATTCAATGACAGACCATTTGGAGGAATCAATCATAATAGGAACGCGACAGATATCTGGTTCAGATGCGATTAATTTTAGAAATTCAGCCATTAACATTTCGGAGTCGAGCATGCCTTCATCCATACAGATATCGATAATCTGTGCTCCGTTTTCGACCTGCTGCCTTGCTACTTCTAAAGCAGTATCCAGATCTTCATCTTCTTTGATCAATTTAAGAAATCTAGGTGAGCCAGCAACATTTGTACGTTCACCGACATTCACAAAATTCACATCTGGGGTGATATTGAAAGGCTCCAAACCACTCAGTCTCTGATATGTTGGTAAAGCAGGCAACTGTCTTGGTCTTATGTCACCTACCGCATTAGCCATAGCTTTAATATGGGCAGGAGAAGTACCACAGCAACCACCGACTATGTTTAATAACCCAGATTTAGCCCATTCCTGAATATGATCTGACATGGGCTCAGCATCTAGATCATATTCACCGAATTCATTAGGTAAACCTGCATTAGGATGAGCGCTTATATAGCACTGAGAAAAGCTAGAAAGCTCTTCAATATATTGACGTAAGTCACTGGGTCCTAAAGCACAATTCAAACCTATTGTCAGTGGTTTGCAATGTCTTACTGAGTTCCAAAAGGCCTCAGTGGTTTGACCAGTCAAAGTACGTCCTGAGGCATCGGTAATAGTCCCAGAGATCATAATAGGTCGATTAATGTCTTGACTCTCGTAAAACTGGTCGATCGCAAATAATGCTGCTTTAGCATTAAGAGTATCAAAGACAGTTTCGACTAAAATCAGGTCTGAACCACCATCAATCAGCCCACGTAATGCCTCAGTATAAGATTCGACCAGCTCTTCATAAGTGATATTTCTATAACCAGGATTGTTTACATCAGGAGAAATCGAACAAGTACGGTTTGTTGGACCGATGACACCCGCGACAAACTTCAAATCACCTGTTTTCGTTTCGAATTCATCAGCAACAGAACGAGCGAGGGCAGCACTTTTTCTATTAAGCTCGTAGACGATATCTTCCATCTGGTAATCTGCCATAGCTACTGAAGTCGAATTAAATGTGTTTGTTTCAACAATATCCGCACCAGCATCAAAATAGGCACCATGAATCGCTTTTATAATGTCGGGGCGAGTCAGTGATAGGAGGTCATTATTTCCCTTTACATCACAAGGGTGTTCACTAAATCTCTGAGCACGATAATCTTCCTCTTCTAAGTTATAGGACTGAATCATCGTACCCATAGCTCCATCCAAAACCAGGATGCGTTCTGCCATGAGTTGCTTAATTTGTTCTGTCTTGTCCGTCATTTCGCTTATTTTCTTCTCTGTAATTAAAACGATTGACGGATTAATGATGTGCCATCATCTCGCTTAGGTTGTACATTAAGCGAGCGCGGTTTCTTCTAAGTCCGTCCTGAGCCTGGCAACAGCAAAATCTGTCGTCGCAGCGCTCCTCAGAACGTGTTTTGAGGTTGTAGATTATAGACTAAGGTACTTATTATTCCAAGAATTGCAGCTTGGTTGTGCTAATTACTTACTCTGTGATGGTGTGTGAAGATTTTGGCCTAATAAAAAACCAAGCTATATAACCAATAGGCCAAGCCAATAAAGCCCAAGTCATGCCTTTTGTCAGTGCCAATGCGGCTGCGATAACGAAGATTAGTGGCAATATTGCCCCCTTTATTCCCATATCACGTGTGGCCGAATCACCATATATCCAAAGTATGCTGCATACATAGACAGAGCATAGGATAATAAAAATAAATACTTCTGTTGCATTACTGAATGAAAAAGACACTATATTTCTCCTAATCTTTCATATGATGTTTAGGGTTGACCGGTCGCATCATCGCATTAGCTATCAATGCGACAAATAAGATGACCGCCATCAGGTACATCGTTGTGTTGTAGAGACTTGATGTTGGATCGACTGTTCCAGCCGGTGCTATTTCCATCAATTTACTTATAGTCACCGTTTTTGCAGTGACTAATTGATCTAATTGTTCAACACCAGCACCAAATTTAGCTTGAAAATCAGAGGGACTTATCTTGGTGATGAGGTCATTTATAGCATTCTTAACTGATATCTCGCGAAGTGAAGTAATAGCTAGAGGACCGAAAACACCCGCGCTTGCCCAAGCAGTGAGAAGTCGACCATGAATGCCACCAACAAACTTGGTACCAAAGATATCTGCTAAATAAGCAGGAATTGTGGCAAAACCGCCACCATACATGGTGAAGATAATCATCGTTGCGGCATAGAAATAAACCAACCACACAACAGAAGGGTTCACGCTAACCTGTTGCGCCGTATAAGGAATTGAACAATATAAAATAATGCCAAGTGTAAAGAAGACCCAATAGGTATTGCGACGACCAAGATAATCTGACGCGCTGGCCCAGACAAATCGTCCTACCATATTGAAAGCACTGATCATCAATACATATGTAGATGCAAAACCAAAATCAACAATGCTGGGTAGGGTAGAGCCAAAGATTTCATTCATCATAGTCTTTGCGACTGCCAATACTCCGATTCCTGCGGTCACATTAAAACAGAGCACAACCCAGAGTTGATAGAATTGAGGTGTTTTTAGTGCCTCATCGATATGAACGCTGTGTTGGCTGATCATTACATGTTGAGTATCTTCTGTTGGTGGTTTCCATCCCTTGGGTTTCCAGCCTTCACTAGGCACGCGATAACCAAATGCCGCGCACAACATAATGACAAAATAGATAGCACCTAAGGTGAAGAATGCTTCTGCAACGCCCACTGTGCCGGTTCCAACGACATAAACTCCGGCATCTCCAGGTACAAGCATATTGGCAATATCATTTGTCCCAACGATAACAACTTCTTGCAAATTGCCGGCTATTTCAGCCAAGCGACGCCCTGATTCATCCGTTGTTAAAGAGACACTTTTAACTGTTCCCAGATAATCAGGTGCTTTATAAAATATCTTAATAAACGGTTCGATCATGAACTTTGCGATCATCGCACCACCACCAAATCCCATAATGGCTATGCCCGTTGCCATACCACGTCTGTCTGGAAACCAGCGTATCAATGTACTGACTGGTGAGATATAACCGAGACCTAATCCACAACCGCCAATAACGCCATAGCCGAGATAAAGCAACCAAAGATGCCCAGTCATTATGCCGACACCACCGATCACAAAGCCGCCACCCCAACAAAAAGCGGCAACAGTCCCGACCATACGCGGACCAACTTTTTCTAGCCATTTCCCTGCAACTGCGGCGGATAGACCAAGAAAGACAATCGCGACAGTAAATACCCAAACAACACTTTTAAGTGTCCAATCGTCTGCGGAACTTGTAACAACACCGAGACGTTTAATAAGAGACGGGTTAAATAGACTCCATGCATATACGGAACCGATACAAAGATGGATTCCTAAAGCAGCAGGGGCTATTAACCATCGGTTAAAGCCTTCTTTGGCTAAGATGTGTTGTTTAGACAAAATATCAAGCATGTAGTAATAACTCCCCGTCAGAATTCATGTGTTTTTTAATTATGTACACTATTTTTCAACACAGATTGGCAGACTTTTATTGTAGTTCATTTTTGTGCCGTGATTTTTGAAACATTGCAAAATTTGATTTGACTATTACAGGATAGTCAGTATCGTGCACGATTGAAAGTGTTAGGTATCAACTGTGTAAAAAACAGTTGAATTAAATGGGAAGTCGGTGCGTATTTTTACTATTCCGACGCTGCCCCCGCAACGGTAGACGAGTCAAAGTTTATTCATGAGGTCACTGTGTCGTAAGTATAAAACGATATGGGAAGGCGAATAAATCAATGCAATGCATACTCGTGAGCCCGGAGACCAGCCCAACATTTATTAAACCACACTGCGGGCGGCTGTGAAGGCTATTATCATAGATGTAGAGCTCTCTGCATTTTAGATGTCGCCTATCAGCCACTCCCAGTATAAATATAATAATTGGTGCGGCGGGCACCTTGGGAGATTCATCTAAATGTTACGTTTCAATTCGTATTTTGTTTTCATGTTGTTATTTTTGTCAATTTCATTTCATAGTTATGCTGAAGAATCGAAAGAATCCGAAACAATGATTGTTAGCGCTACTCGTTGGGAAACGCAAGGTATACCGACAGCAAGTAGTATTTCAATAATTGGTTCTGAAGAAATAAAAAATAGTGGGGCTAGGACTGTCGTTGAGGTTTTACGTGGTCGAGGTGGATTACAGATTAGTGATCAAAATGGTGACGGCAGTCGCGCGACTATCAGTATGCGTGGTTTTGGTGCTAATGCACAATCAAATAGTCTCATACTTGTTGATGGTCGACGTCTAAACAATACTGATTTAGCTGCGCCATCATTAAGTACAATTTCACTTAAAGATGTGGAACGTATTGAAATTGTTCAAGGTAGCTCCGCAGTGCTTTTTGGAGACCAAGCAGTTGGTGGCGTCGTTAACGTAATCACACGAAAGCCTGAAGAACTCCGCATACAATTTAGCGAAGGCATAGGAAGCTATGCGACACAGACTCAAACAGCAAGTATTGAAAATGCATTTTCTAATGGCTTTTCATTTCGAGGTTCTTACCAACGTCTAGAAGGGGATAATTATCGAAACAACAATGAAAAACTGTACCGAAATGGACTTGGCTCTATTGCTTATGATTGGAGCGCAGGTCGTCTATTCTTTGAGCATCAAGACATCAGTGAGAATATAAATTTACCAGGTGCGATATTTGCAGATCAAATTAGAAGAAACAGAAAACAAACTCGTTTTCCAACTGATTTTAATGACACGGATACTGGGATAACGCGTGTTGGAGGTCGTTATGATATCAACAAAAATTGGCAGGTAGCCGCCGAGTTTACTAATCGACGTTCTAATATTGATGGAATAATTAGCGGAGGCGTATTTGCTCAAGATAGACATAATAGAAGTTTTAATCCTAGAGTCAGAGGACTAATTCCTTTCAATAGCTCACATTTGGATATTATTGTAGGTTTTGATCTAGAGGATATTGACTATGAACTTACTTCAGCTTTCGGTATCACTGATTCTCAAGAATTTGTTCGTAGTATTTATTTTCAATCAGTTGTCCCTCTATCAAAAGAATTTAGTTTTACAACTGGATTAAGGCACGCATGGCATAAAGAAAATATTCTCATTGCTTTTGGATTCCCTAACGGCGCAACATTTAGAGATGAACAGTTTATTCCCACCATTGGACTATCTTTTCAACCAAATAAAAATTTAAGATTCAATGTTAAATATGAACAAAATTATCGTTTCCCGCTGATAGATGAAAGCACTAATGTGCCTTCAGGGGTTGTTGGTTTAAACACACAAACGGGTGACTCATATGAAGCTAGTCTTGATTGGCAGAGCACTAATCATACGAGTAAGGTAGTCTTTTATCATTTAGCTTTAGAAAATGAAATTGATTTTGATCCAACTGCGGGAGCTTTTGGCTCAGGAGCGAATACCAATCTTGAGCCTACTAAGCGGAACGGTTTAATTTTCGAAGCTTCTGCGTCAATTTTTGATTCTATTAATCTACGAGGACAATATAGTTATGTTGATGCGGTTTTTGATAAAGGCTTAAATGCAGGAAACTTAATACCCTTCGTGGCTAAGCATCGTGCAAGCTTGAGACTAAACTATGAAATATTCAATCATTTTAATTTCTTTACTGAAATCCTAGCAATTGATGAGCGAGTTGCTTCTGGAGATTACGGTAACAATGCGGTATCTCTTGCAGGTTATACAGTAGTAAATTTATCAGTCAATTATGATTACAAAGGAATTGATTTATCCGCCAGATTAAATAATATTCTTGATAAAGAGTATAGTGATTTTGCAGCAACAGCATTTAACCCTTTCCCAACAATAGAAACAGGGTTTTCTCCTGCACCCGAGAGAAACTTTTTTCTTTCTATAGGTTATACTTTCTAATTAAGAATTCTAAATGTGATAATATGGATTTTAACTATTATGAATAATCTGGAGAATAATATTATGTTGAAACATAAAAATATAATTTTATTAATTCTCTTGCTTTTGGCTGTCTTATCGAGATTAGTTCCTCACCCAGTTAATTTTACACCTATAGGTGCCCTTGGCCTTTTTGCGGGCGCTTATATAATTGATAAAAAAGTATGGTTGTTGCCGGTTTGTGCATTACTACTGAGTGATTTTTTCATGGGGTTTTATGAGCCAATTGTAATGTTATTTGTATATCTTGGATTTGCTTTAAGCACTTTTGTTGGCCGCTTACTTATCTATAAGGAGCGCACGTTTTTGAGACTAGGCGGAGCAGCATTATCTTCAGCAACATTGTTTTTTATCCTTTCAAATTTTGGAACATGGCTCTCAGGAGCACTATACCCAATGTCGTTAGCCGGGTTGACGGAATGTTTTATTATGGCAATCCCTTTCTACCCAAACACCTTGCTGGGTGATCTTTTTTATGTGTCAGTTTTGTTTGGTCTTTTTGAAGGCTCACAAGCCTGGATGCAAAAGCGAAATATTACTCAACCTTGTTAAATAAAATATAGAAAGAATATGTTCTAATGGGGAATAGGCTCTCAAAAATTTACACTCGAACAGGTGATGATGGCACAACTGATTTGGGCAATGGGGAACGTATCGATAAAACAAATATTCGTATTGATGTCATGGGTGATCTCGATGAGCTAAACAGTCTAATTGGTGTGCTTGGCTCTAGTGGTGTTATCGATAATGTCTCTAGCCACTTATTGGACATACAACATCGACTATTTGATATTGGAGGAGAACTAGCTATTCCCGGCAGTGCTGTCATTAACTCTATTCACGTCGATAGCCTTGAAAAAATTATCGATACTTATAATGAGGATTTACCAGCTTTAAAAGAGTTCATTTTGCCAGGTGGCTCACTATCTGCTTCGATTTGTCATCTCGCAAGAAGTGTTTGCCGAAGAGCGGAACGTAATTTAGTTGCCATAAGTAGAAATGAATACATCAATCCAGAATCATTGCGTTATATTAATAGGTTATCTGATTTGCTTTTTGTCTTAGCGAGAGTTCTGAATCAAGAAAAAGGTGGTAAAGAAATTTTTTGGAATAGCGAACGATTAAAGCGCTCTTTTTGACTATACTTTAATGTCTAATATCACTAGACGTCATTCGCGCTTCATTTCTAACTTATTTAATGAATACATTTAGTTAGCATATCTTACATATAATAACTTAGATATTACTCATTATAATATATACGCCAATTATTCGAGGGATGACTAAAAGTATACTTTTAGTCGAATTATTTTTATAGTTGCTTGATATGAAAAAACATATATATGTTACTTATCTAAACTTGCTAATGCACAGCTAAACGCTGCAAAACTTTATTAGACGACCTAAAATGACAATAGACGAATAACTAGAAGTATGTAGTAATAACCTAAAGATCGACAAAATATTCTTGTATATGTTCATAAATAATTTATAAAAATGACTAGTTACTTATATTTTTATTTCTTTTTCTTTTGGAATAGAATCGATGCTCCAATTTTTAATTGCCCATTTCAATAGCGACTCAAGATCCGAATGAATGGCTTCAGGAGGAGGCGTTTGACCAAGAAACTGAAGTGCATCGAAAATGACTCTAGATGGGTTTTTTAGGTCTATCTCAGCCGCATGAGAACGTTTGCTGACTTTACTACCATTTTCATTAATCGCGACAGGTAAATGAAGGTAGGATGGAGTAGGAAAGCCAAGTAAATTTTGTATATATATTTGTCTTGGAGTCGAATCAAGTAAATCTGCACCCCTAACAATTTGATTAATATTTTGTTCAGCATCGTCTACAGTGACAGCAAGGTGGTAGGCAAAGAGTCCATCTGTACGCTTAACAATGAAGTCACCGATATCGGACATTAGCGACTGCGTGTATTCCCCTTGTAATAAATCATTAACAGTAATTATTTGATTATTAGTCCTGATACGAATTGAACGACCAATCGGATCATTAGCTATGCCTTGACGACATGCGCATGAGTGAGGTTTGGCTGATATCTTTCTACGAGTACATGAACATGAAAACGTATGCCCAAGAGAAGATAAAGCTTTAATAGCCAGGTCATATACGGGAGTTCTTTTACTTTGATAAACGATGTGACTATCCCAAGTCAATCCTATGGTCTCTAATTGATTAAGAATAACTTTATCTGAGCCGAATGTTGTACGAGGTAAATCGACATCTTCTATTCTAATAAACCATTGACCATTATGTTGCTTAGCTTGTAAATAACTCCCTAGCGCGGAAATAACAGAACCAAAATGCAGTGGGCCGCTTGGCGTTGGTGCAAAACGACCACGATATTTAGGGTTGTTTTTCGCGTCAGAAATTAAAATAAGTCAGCCTAGTTGACGTTCTTTAATTTCATCTAGTGTTTTACAATCAATGCATTGTGTTGCAGTTGGTCTTGCCTCAAGTCTTCGCACACCTATTTCAATACCACAAACATCACAATATCCATAATCACGACTATCCAAAGTCAATATTGCTTCATCTATTTTACGAATTAACTTTCTTTCACGATCACGAGTACGTAGCTCCAAAGCAAATTCTTCTTCTTGTGACGCTCTGTCACTAGGGTCTGGGAAATTTGATGCCTCGTCTTGCATATGATGAACAGTACGATCAACTTCTTGCATTAAGTCATGTTTCCATGAATTGAGTATCTTACGGAAATGTTCTGTTTGTTCCACACCCATATATTCCTCACCATTCCTTTCTGCATAGGGTGTAACTTTACTTATTTTATTTTTTTTATGTACTTTCTTTTTTTTGCTGTTAATTGTAATTGCTTTTACCATTCCTTCACTTTTCTTTTTAGTAGGTTTAACGGATTG
>CAJJDJ010000187.1 GCA_905182825.1 Thiotrichaceae bacterium UBA7359 | reverse complement strand
GATGCCAATCAACAATTCTTGAATAAGCAGAAAAACCGGTAATAATTAACTTTGGTTCGTGTTGTAGAGCGAGTCGTTCTGCTTCATCATAATCAATTTCACCGGTATTTATGTCTATACCATATTGAACCGCATTATAGATACGACCCGATACGTTGACACTCGCCCCGTGTGTCAAATGTCCACCGTGAGCTAAACTCATACCCATAATCGTATCGCCGGGTTCTAATAATGCGTGATAAACCGCACCATTTGCCTGTGACCCAGAATGGGGTTGAACATTTGCCCAATCAGCACCAAATAATTTCATTGCGCGATCAATCGCTAGCTGCTCGGCAACATCTACAAACTCACAACCGCCGTAATAGCGCTTACCCGGATAACCTTCCGCATACTTGTTGGTTAGGACTGAGCCTTGACATTCTAATACTCGTGGACTTGCCATATTTTCCGAAGCGATTAATTCGATATGTTCTTCCTGTCGGCGCCGCTCTGCTTCCATTGCAGTGAAGAGTTCATCATCAAAACCTGCTACCTTCGTATTTTTTGAAAACATAATGTCCCTCGATTATTTATTTAAATTTATTAGGTTTTGGCTACACTTCTTAACAAATATAACGCTCTTTTTGCCAACTATATTAATAGGTCATTGAACTATTATTAATTTTGAAGTGATAGTGGTTCAATAACCTATCTTGATATACAGTTATTTTATTATGTAAATATTATATTCTCTTAATGAATATACATAACATCGATTTTATTAAAAGCACTATGGTGACAGACTATGGTGACAGACTTAAGTATAATATCAGTTTATCATAGTTTGCATAGGACAACACAACTTGAAAAAAATCATAGCAACAAGAAAAAATACATCAACAGAAGCTAAGAAAATACTAGATAAAGCAGAGTTGTTATTTGATAAAAACTATGTTGAAAAAGCGGTTTGTTCAATGGCTAGATCAATAACAGTAGAACTATCTAATAGTGATCCAATAGTGTTGCCGATAATGAATGGCGGTTTAATTTTAGGTGGCATGTTAATTCCGCAACTCGATTTTCCTTTACAGATTGATTATATCCATGCAACGCGTTATCGCGGTGGAACAAGTGGTAATAAATTATGTTGGTTAAAAAAACCAGAAAAAATATTACAAGGTAGAATATTATTATTAATTGACGATATACTTGATGAAGGTATCACCCTTTCTGAAGTTGTCAAATATTGTTACGATGTTGGTGCCAAAAAAGTGTTAACAGCCGTATTAGCAGAAAAAAAAATGCATAATGAGAAGCCTTTTCAATGTGCCGATTTCACCGCTTTACAAGTTCCAGATCGTTATGTCTTTGGCTACGGAATGGATTATCGTGAATATCATCGTAATTTGATGGGTATTTATGCGATATGAATAAAATTGCAATTGTAGGTGGTAGTGGATTGACAAAACTATCGGGATTAGAAGTCATTGATAAAATTGAATCAGCTACCCCATGGGGAGAGCCTTCTGCACCTATAACTTTCGGAAAAATCAACAATCTTGAGATCTTGTTTCTCCCGCGGCATGGGAATCCTCATACAATACCACCACATAAGATAAACTATAGAGCTAACCTTTGGGCATTACATAAACATAAAGTTAGTGAGATTATTGCTATTAATGCGGTCGGTGGCATTACAGAAAAAATGACACCCTGCAGTATAGTAATACCCAATCAACTCATCGATTATACCCATGGTAGAGCAGATAGCTTCTATGAAGAGAACCTTACTAACGTAAAGCATATTGATTTTACTAAGCCTTATTCAGAATCATTACGACAGCAATTAATTGATACAGCTTCTAAAAACAAATTAGACATCATCTCTGAAGGAACCTATGCAGTTACACAAGGGCCCAGACTGGAAACAGCTGCAGAAGTAATTCGCCTGGAAAAAGACGGAAATGATATCATTGGAATGACAAGTATGCCCGAAGCAAGTCTGGCTAGAGAACTAGGAATAACTTATGCATGTTGTGCATTAGTCGTTAATTGGGCAGCAGGTAAAACTGATGAAATCATCACGATGAAAATAATAGAAGAAAACTTGAGAGAAGGATTAAGTAGAATGCGATGTTTAATAGGAAAATATATTGGTGATAAATAATGAATCGACTGTCAAGTAAATTTATTATTTGTCCTTATTGTGGCGAGAAGGTTGAGCTTGTTATTGATTGCAGTATTCCAGAACAATCTTATATAGAGGATTGTGAAGTGTGTTGCCGACCAATAAGTTTATCCATAGTGGTCGACGAAAAAGGAAGAAGTAGCGTATCTTGTAAAAATGAAAATGAATAATTATTTTTTCTAGTTAGACAACACCAAACATTAAAAATAGTTTTCTAAATTTACTTTTTTAAGTTCAATATCTAGAATACAAAATAGTCAATCCTGAATCTCAAGTCTGCTCACTTGCAGTATCACTCCTAACATCGGATGATCAAAATAATGAATTTCATCAAGTTTTATCTTGCGAGTTTCTTTGTGGCTAATCACATATTTATCTGAACTCTCGACAAATGAACCTTCATTAATTTTTATGATTTTATTTTCACGTGGAACATTCTTGAAATATGAAACATCAATATCAACATGCAAATAGAACCCACTTCTCACCCTTATTGTTCCATCAATAATTTTATTCAACGACATTAATTCATCAATAAAATTAGGTTCCACTTCCATTTTTTTTGTAATAGTCTTTAGGTTTGGAGGAGATTCTTCTAGTCGTTGCAAATGAACGTAGCGTGATTGTTTGCGTTGTGTGGCTGGTTGTTGCCATGACAAATGTATTAATGATTTATATTCATTAGACAAGTTTAAAACTTTTTCAACACCATTAAGGTGATTACGATATTTATTCAAGATCGTATA
>CAJJDJ010000186.1 GCA_905182825.1 Thiotrichaceae bacterium UBA7359 | reverse complement strand
AAAATCGAACAAGCAAGAATAATGTTAAATTAAAATTCATTAACACCTTCGCTTGTTTAACAGAACCAAGTACGCCATAGTTTTTAGTATGACCTCTGAAGCCACAATCAATCGCTCTTATAGCTTGCCAAAAGAACAGATTCCACCGACAGTCGTTGAAGAAATTAACGAACATGAACGTAGTGAATTAACGCAAAAAATAAAACTACAATTAGAACAGCGTAATGCTCTAATAGTAGCACATTACTATACTGAACCCGACCTACAGGTACTAGCTGATTCAACCGGTGGTTACGTCTCTGATTCTTTAGATATGGCACGTTTTGGAAATGAATCACATGCAGACACTCTAATTGTTTGTGGTGTTAAGTTCATGGGTGAAACAGCCAAAATTCTTAATCCAGAAAAACGTATTCTAATGCCGGAATTGAATGCTAATTGCTCACTAGATTTGGGCTGCCCGGTAGATGAGTTCTCAAATTTCTGTGATGCACACCCTGAACGTATTGTTGTGGTTTATGCCAACACCAGCGCTGCAGTAAAAGCCCGCGCGGACTGGATGGTGACCTCCGGTAGTGCAGTTGATGTTATTCAATATTTAGTCAATAAAGGCAAAAAAATAATTTGGGCGCCCGATAAATATCTTGGTGACTACGTTCAGAAAAAAACTGGAGCAGACATGTTGATCTGGCAAGGTGCCTGTATCGTACATGAAGAATTTAAAGGAAAAGAATTGAGAACCTTAAGGAAGAATCACCCTGATGCAAAAGTGCTAGTCCATCCCGAGTCACCAGGGTCGGTTATTGCTCAGGCGGATTTAGTTAGTTCCACTACAGGTATCATTAATGCTGTAATCGAAATGGATGCCATGAAATTTATTGTGGCGACAGATACAGGCATTTTTCATAAAATGAAAGAAGCTGCACCCGATAAAATTTTCATTGAAGCACCGACTGCAGGGAAAAGTGCAACATGTATTAGTTGTGCGCATTGTCCCTGGATGGCGATGAATAGCCTACGCAAGCTATCTCGGGTTCTGGATACCGGTGACAATGAAGTATTTGTCGAAACAAATATTGCTCAACGTGCTAGAAATTCAATAGAACGTTTGCTTATCTTTACTGCAAAAAAACCTGCTAACAAACTAGCTGGCGATGCATGAACATAATATTACGTTGCATATCTTGGGCACAATAGACATGAATGATAGTATGATTTTTATTAAAACTTCAATCAGTATGGAATATATCAATGGCAGGTCATAGTAAGTGGGCTAATATTCAACATCGCAAAGGTAAACAAGACGCCAAGCGTGGAAAGCTTTTCACTAAACTCATTCGCGAAGTTACCATAGCAGCAAAGTTAGGTGGCAGTGACCCCGATGCTAACCCGAGGTTACGAGCCGCGATCGATACTGCTAAATCGCTGAGTATGCCTAAAGACACTATTGAACGTGCCGTTAAGCGCGGCGGAGGCAATGAAGAAGGTGAAAATGTTGATGAGCTCCGTTATGAGGGATATGGCCCCGGAGGTGTCGCTGTTTTAGTAGACACTATGACAGACAATAGAAATCGCACGGTTTCTGAAGTCCGCCACGCCTTTACTAAATATGGTGGCAATCTTGGCACAGATGGCTCTGTTGCCTATCTTTTTATAAAAGTGGGCTTAATTTCATTTGCTAGCGGTCCCGATGAAGATAAAGTGCTAGAAGTCGCATTAGAACATGGAGCAGATGATATTATTACAAATGATGATGGTTCTATTGATGTAATTACTGAACCAGACAGTTTTGTCGATATTAAAGAAGCCTTAATAATAGCAGGCTTCAAACCAGAAAATGCTGAAATCACTATGCGTGCATCTATTCCATGTGAACTTGATAGAAAAGGAGCTGAAAGCATGTTGAAACTGCTGGATGTGCTGGAAGATTTGGATGATGTGCAAAAGGTATATTCAAATGCAGAAATACCTGATGATGTCTTGGCTGAACTAAGTTGATCCGAACCTTAGGAATTGATCCTGGTTCGATAAATACTGGTTACGGAATCATCGACTCTAACGGCAACCACTGCAAACATGTTGATGACGGTGTTATAAAGGTAAAAGGTGAAACACTTGCCGATAAACTTAAAGTCATTCATCAAGGTATTATTGAAATTATCCACGAATACGAACCAGTAGAAGTTTCAATTGAGAGAATATTTATGAACCGTAATGCTGACTCTGTGATTAAACTTGGTCAAGCACGAGGGGTTGCCATTGCGGCTTGCGCTATACAAGATTTGCCTGTTTATGAATATACAGCTAATCAAGTCAAACAAGCGACAGTCGGCAAAGGCCACGCGACTAAAGAGCAGGTGCAACATATGATAAAAATCCTACTTTGTCTGAAAAAAAGACCAAAAGCAGATGCGGCCGATGCACTAGCGATTGCTCTGTGTCATGCAAACTCACGTGAAGGTTTATTACGTATGCAGGGCGTCAGTGGAATACGTTATGGAAGGTTACAATGATAGGTTTTCTTCGTGGCGTTATCATAAAAAAACAACCACCGTTTTTATTGTTAGATGTGCAAGGCATCGGTTATGAAATTGAAGCACCGATGACTACTTTTTACGTTTTACCTGAGATTAACAATGAGGTGGAGATATTTACACATTTAGTAGTACGCGATGATGCGCATTTGCTATTTGGTTTTGCAACAGAAGATGAACGTCACTTATTTCGCATCTTAATAAAAGTAAATGGTGTTGGAGCAAAAATGGGATTGACAATTTTATCTGGTATTGAGGCAGATGAATTTGCCCTATGTGTTCAAAATAATGATGCCGCAAGGCTTACTAAATTACCAGGAGTCGGTAAAAAGACAGCTGAGCGTTTGATCGTTGAGATGAGAGATCGTCTTGATGGGCTGCCAAAAATATCAGTTACGCTAAATAGCGAAAATCTAAATCTCGCTAATGATCCGGTCAATGAAGCAGTTAGCGCATTGATTGGACTAGGCTACAAACCATCAGAGGCTAGCCGCTTTGTACTAGCAATAACAGCTGAAGGTCTGAGCAGTGAAGAGTTGATTCGCGAAGCATTGAAAAATTCTGTAAAAAAATAGTTACTTAATCTCTTATACTTAAAGGTATTTAATATTATTATATGGAGTATTCCCTTATAAAATAAACAAAGAGAGAAATAGAATTATAAGTCGATTAAAAATCACTCGAAAAATAAATTGATTGAGATAATGATTATTAATATAAATTTTCCGACGAGAGCTCTTCCCTGTTTGATTATGCTGGTATGCAAAGGAAAGTCATAATGATGATTAATATTTTGAACGACTTTATTGATAAGCCGGTTTATATATTATCAGTTCTTAACGTGAATGTTTCGGTCGGTATCATTGACGAATATTTATTAAGGTACTTTCATTAGGTGACAGATAACAGGTATTGATCAAAGATCAATACAGTACGCAAAGACTGATTTTCAAAAGAGAGATTTATTTTGCGATACCTTTTTAATACATTTAATGGAGAAATAAATATCTGATATGGTCGAATCCAATGAAGTGATTTCACCCCAAAGTTCAGAGGATGACGCGTCGGCTGACAATACCTTACGGCCAAAACGTCTACAAGATTATCTCGGTCAGGTGTCGGTACATGAACAGATGGAGATCTTTATTGGCGCGGCTAAACAACGCGCTGAATCCCTGGATCACGTATTGATATTTGGACCACCAGGACTAGGTAAGACAACATTGGCTCATATTATCGCTAATGAGATGAACGTCAATATGAGGCAGACTTCTGGTCCAGTATTAGAACGGCCCGGGGATCTTGCAGCATTATTAACTAACCTAGAGACTAATGATGTATTATTTATTGATGAGATACATCGATTAAGCCCCGTTGTTGAAGAAGTGTTATATCCCGCTATGGAAGACTATCAAATTGACATCATAATAGGTGAAGGACCGGCTGCCAGAGCGATTAAACTTGATGTGCCCCCCTTTACATTAGTTGGCGCAACTACTCGTGCAGGATTACTAACCTCACCATTACGAGATCGTTTTGGCATAGTACAGCGGCTTGAATTTTATTCTGTTCAAGAGTTGAGCGAGATTGTTAGACGATCAGCAAGCATTTTGAGTGTTCAAATTGACGATAAAGGCGCCGGAGAAATTGCTGCAAGATCTCGTGGAACACCACGAATAGCCAACAGATTACTTCGCCGCGTTCGCGATTATGCTCAGATGAAGGGAAATGGGAATATCAATGATGATGTATCATCACGTGCTCTGGATATGCTAAATGTTGATACACATGGCTTTGACACCATGGATCGCAAATTATTACTCGCTATACTACAAAAATTTGATGGTGGCCCGGTAGGTGTTGATAGTCTGGCCGCAGCAATTAGTGAAGAACGTGACACTATTGAAGACGTTCTTGAACCTTACTTAATTCAACAAGGTTTTTTGATGAGAACAGCTAGAGGCAGAATAGCGACAAAAACAGCTTGGCTGCATTTTGGTATGGAAATGCCTGAAGGTTCTGCCCAATATTCAGATTTATTTAAGGATATTGAAAAAGATGATCAATAAACGAGATGTCTGTTAAATTTACCTGGCAGGTACGCGTCTATTACGAAGATACTGATGCTGCCGGTATTGTGTTTTACGCAAACTATTTACGCTATATGGAACGTGCGCGAACTGAATGGTTAAGAAGTATTGGTTATGAGCATGATATGCTTAAAAAAAAACATGAAATTTTATTTGCTGTAAAGAATGTAAGTATTGAATATATTAAACCTGCATATTTAGACGATATATTAATGGTGACATCGTCTTTATTAAAAAAAAGCGGTGCGAGTCTGATCTTTCAACAAACAATAAAAAATAAGAACAATGAATCATTAATCGAGGCAAAAATTAAAGTTGCCTGTCTGAACGCAATAACATTAAAGGCATCCGCTATGCCTAAAGATTTAATTATGGAGTTAGCAAATAATGACACCTGACCATTCATTTATAGAATTAATCCTGAACGCCAGTCTTTTGGTTCAATTTGTGATGCTAATACTAGCACTAGCATCATTGGTGTCATGGACCATGATTTTTAATAAACAACTCTTATTGAAACGAGGCAAACAAGATGCTGAGATATTTGAAGAGCGTTTTTGGTCTGTAGAAGACCTCACCCCTTTATATACACGAATCACCGCCAAACGATATGAGCCGAGTGGTATGGAGAAAATATTCGAAGCAGGCTTCAAAGAATTTGCGCGCTCTCAAAAGCAGGACAACATCGATGCCGAAACCATTGTTGATGCTTCTCAACGAGCTATGCGTATTGCTATGAATAAAGAAATGGATCACCTCGAAACAAACCTTTCTTTCCTCGCAACGGTTGGTTCAACTAGTCCCTATATTGGCTTACTAGGCACTGTCTGGGGAATAATGAATAGTTTTCAGGCGTTAGGCACAGTACAACATGCGACTATATCTATGGTAGCTCCTGGCATTAGTGAAGCCTTGGTTGCAACAGCAATGGGCCTGTTTGCTGCGATACCTGCCGTTATTGCCTATAACCGGTATTCGTATGATGTAGAACGGTTGATCAGTCGTTATGATAACTTTATGGAAGAGTTTGCATCAATACTTCACCGGCACGCACATAGCTAGGGATATTATAAAAATGTACTTGTACCACGATAGCTGCACCATGAGCCTGCTGTGACTTTGACATAACTCATGAGAAAAGCGCTAATTTTAGAAAAGTTCTTAAATGTTTATTATGAGACAACGAATTAAAAAACGACCAATGTCTGAGATCAATGTTGTCCCTTACATTGATGTTATGTTGGTTTTGTTGATTATTTTCATGGTGACGGCACCTTTACTAAGTCAGGGTGTAAAAGTTGACTTGCCACAAGCGCCATCATCACCATTACCACCAAATGAAAAAGAACCTGTAATAGTTAATGTTGATAAAAATGGTAATTATTTTATTAATTATGGAGAAGATCAGGACAAACCCGTTGCGGCAGAGATTCTATTAAATCGCGTTAGCGCCGTGTTAAAATATCAGCCAAGTACACCTGTTTTTTTAGGAGGAGATACTGATGTTGCTTATGGAGAAATCGTTGAGGTAATGACTTTACTTCAAAAAGCAGGGGTTCCCTCCATTGGTATGATTACTGATCCTCTTGAAAAATAATATGCTAACAAACTTTTTTCTGACTTCCCGATCAATAATTTTATCAGTATTGTTGCATGTCATGGTGGGTATTGTCTTAATTTATAGTTTTGATTTTTCACCAAAGCC